>ONMG01000090.1 GCA_900318855.1 uncultured Prevotella sp. | reverse complement strand
GGCAGGCTAAGAGACAATATGGATGAAGAGGAAATAAGGCAACTCCTACCTTATCAATACAAAAAATCCCGAGGATAACCTCGGGATGTTTTGTTTAATTATGGGACGGCCTAAATTGAATGGTTACCGTTCACAGGGGCATGAAGGACAACCATCGGCGTTTCGTAATCCATCTCTTAATAGTATCGTTGCGCGATGCTGCGGATAACACTCCTGTTGGGCACCAAAGCCCCTTTGGCATTATGGGTTATCAGTAGCTCCGGCACGTAGAAATCACAGCCTCGACAATTGTCCGGACTGTCAATCACATTGCAGGCCAGTTCGCGCTGTACCGCTAAAATAGCATTGGCCGGGAAGGTTGCCCGGTGACGGATGTAGGCCCACATCAGGTCCGTGAGATCCCTTATATAGCCCTTAATATCTTTATATATCTTCATGCTCTTCTGTTGCTTTATGATAGCTTCTTTTACTCCGATGGGGTGAGTAGAGTTGATTCATCCTATGGAATACTCTGCAAATATAGGGTTTTCCTTTCATATTGCAAGCTATTGCCGCTTATCCTTAACGATGTTTGCCCTTTGGTAGGAAATTTATGTTATATCATGGTCGGGTAGGTTAATTTTTTCAATCCAGCCCTTCTGTGCAGAAGCTGCTTCGTGCGGATGCTCGCTTCTTATAGCCATTGCGTGGGCAGTTGGAATTCGGTGGGGCAGTAAGTATAGCCCTCCCGTTAGGATGTGTAGTGGCTTTTCCTGATTCAGTGGAACAAGTCGTGGATGGAGCTCGAAGTGCCACATGTCAGATGGATAAACATAAGTCGGCCGAATCTACGGCATATGGTGTAGATAGATCCGGCATATGGCGTAGATAAGTCCGGCATATGGCGTAGATGAGTCCGGCATATGGCGTAGATAGGTCCGCCTTATGGTTGGCTGTGTGAAAGTCGGAGAGTTTTTGCAGTCGGAAGTCGGAGAGTTTTCAGTCAGAAATCAAGGTCGAGTTGTAGCCAGTGCTCCTTCTCTCTGCTTTCTCCCGCATGAGGATTGACTACAGAGAGTCCAATCAGTCGGATGGAATGGTTTGCGCCATAGTCGATGCGGCTCATTAGTTTCTTGGCCAGTGGCAGGATGTCGTCTTTGGTGCGAAGCACTTTGGCCTGAGTGATACTCCGGGTCACGGTGGTGAAGTCGGCGTATCTCACTTTTAAAGTCAGCGTGCGTCCCTTGAAATCGGTGGCTTGTAATCGCTCCAGCAGTTCGATCGTGACGTGATAGAGCTCTATGATGACCGATGACCGGAGACTAATGTCCTGCATGAAGGTGCGCTCGCAGCCTACCGACTTGCGCACTCGTTCGGCCACCACAGGGCGCTCGTCGATGCCTCGGGCAAAGTCGTAGAAGGTGCGTCCCGCCTTGCCGAAAACCTCCAGCAGATGATTCAGCGGGACGCTTCGCAGTTGCTCGCCAGTGTAAATCCCCATGTGGTGCATTCGCTCTGCCGTTTTGCTGCCTACGCCCCAGAAGTCCTCTATGGGTAGTGTACAGATGAAGTCGAGAGCCCTTTCCGGGTGAATGACGAAGAGGCCGTCGGGCTTACGATAGTCCGAAGCTATTTTAGCCAGGAATTTGTTGTAGGAGATGCCTGCAGAAGCTGTAAGATGGAGCTCGTCCTTGATTCTTTGTTTTATTTCGCGAGCTATGTCGACAGCAAGTTCGATATTCTTTTTGTTCCGGGTGACATCGAGGAACGCCTCGTCGAGTGAGATGGGCTCTATCTGGTCGGTATAGTCATGGAATATGCGGTGGATTTCGGCCGATACTTCCTGGTAAATCTCGTGTCGGCCGGGAGCGATGATGAGGTCCGGACAGAGTCGCTTAGCCATTTGTATCGACATGGCAGAGTGGATACCGTAGGCACGGGCCTCGTAGCTGGCTGTGGCTACCACACCCCGAATCACATCGTGTCCCACAGCCAACGGCTTGCCCCGCCATTCCGGGTGGTCGCGTTGTTCCACGCTGGCGAAGAAAGCATCCATGTCGATGTGGATAATCTTTCTCTGTTCTTTCTTGCTGTTCATCTGAGACACAAAGATAGTATAAACGAGGGGAATGCCCAAGAAATAAGCCTTTTTCCCACACTTACGAGTGTAGCATTGGCAATTATAGGGAGAGCCAGTCACCGGAGGCGCATGATGCTCTTGTGGGTCCTCGGCTCACTTTCGCAGACATGCTCAAATGGAAAGCACCATGCAGAAAAAAGGATGCACCCAACTGGCAGGTGCATCCTCTATGATGAAAATAAGTAGAAGTGTCGTTATTTCTTCGCAGCCAGTTTGTCGGCGAAGACGCGCATCCAGAATCCACCGATGACCGAGCGGGCGCGGAAACTCTGCCACAGACCCGTCTTGGTGTCATACCAGTCGGAGATGGGCACACGCGTGTTGGTCTCGTTGATGTAGTCGTACACGGGGTCGACAAACTTAAGGAAAGTCTTCTCGTCCTTAGCCATGGCAGCCGTCCACATTATCCAGTCGTTCTTCGAGTAGTCCTTACGGCAGTCGAGCGGCAGACCGTATTTGTTCTGTTTGGTGAGATAGTATTTAATCTCGCGGTTGATGGCGTTGTTGGGGAAGAGGTTGAGATTCCAAAGCTTGTCCCACACCATATTATACTTCTGGCTCCAGGTGTCGGTGCGGTCGAAGGCCAGCTTGTAGTGGTCGCCCTCGCGTGCATCTTTCTCCCATTTCTGTGCCATGGTGCGTGCTGTGGCCATGTATTTGTCGGCCATAGCCTTGTCGCCCTTCATGCCAGCCATGATGGAGAATCCGGCGATGCCCATGATGGCTTTGGCACTGAGGTTGCAGTTGTGAGCCCAGTGGCCGGCGAAGTCGTCGGTGCAGAGCTGGTTGGCAGGATCCTGTCCGTTCTCCACCAGATAGTCGGCCCAGGTCTTCAGTATGCTCCAGTATTTATCCACATACGATGTGTTGCCGTCAAGCTTGCAGAGCATGGCAGCGAGCGTGAGCATGTTGCCTGCCTCCTCCAAAGGCATGTCGCCTCCGTAAGTCTGTCCGTCAGCGATGGGGTAGGTGCCGAGGTCGTGAGCAGCGAATGGCTTGGTCCAGCGGCCTGTGTAGCTGTATTCCAGGATGCTGGTCATCATAGCTTTCTGCAGCTCGGGGTTATAGCAGAGGAAGAGCGGAGCTTCGGGGTAGGTGAGGTCCACGGTGTTCACGCTGCCGTTGCTGTTGTTCTCCTTCGAGAAAAACAGCGTGTGGCCTTCGTCATCCTTGAAG
>ONMG01000060.1 GCA_900318855.1 uncultured Prevotella sp. | reverse complement strand
TTATGCGTGAACCAGGGCTTGTTATAGGGTTTGCCGTTGAGCGTTGCACTCTGGATGTATTTGTTATCCTCGCTGCAGCCCTGGGCTATGATGGTAAACGTCTTGCCGTTGCCCACCTTCACCTGCACCTTGCTGAACACGGGACTGCCGATATTGTAGACGGGCAGACCGGGGGTGACGGGATAGAAACCCATCGACGAGAACACCACGAAAGAGGTGAGACCACCGCCATCCTCGTCGCCGGGTATGCCCATCACGTCGCTGCGGAACCAGGTGTGCAGCACCTGCCGCACGCGCTTCTGCGTCTTCCAGGGCGCACCGGCATAGTTGTATAAATAAGGTATATGCAGCGAAGGCTCATTGGCCATGGTGAACTGTCCGATGTTGCCGGTCTGGTCGGGCAGCTGCCAATAGAACTCGCGCTTGCCGCGGCCCATGGGTTCCGTGAAGGTAGCATCGAGGTTTTTCACAAACTGCTCGCGGCCTCCCATCAGGCGGATGAGGTCGGCCATGTTGTGCTGAACGTCCCAGCGGTAGGTCCAGCCATTGTTCTCGTCGTAGTAATCACGCACGCCCGTACCGCCCGAGAAGCGGTAGTCGAAAGGTTCGATGAAGTGTCCCTCCTTATCCTTGGGGTGGAAGAAGCAGGTAGTGTCGTTGAACAGGTTACGGTAGTTGTAGCTCAATTTGAGATACTTCTGCTCAGCTGCCTTGTCGCCCCTGAAGGCGGCAATTCTTGAAAGACACCACTCATCGTACGAGGTACCGAGCGTGACAGCCACCGACTGTCGCTTTTCGAATCCCGACACGGTGGGGTCGGTCTCCTTCTCGCCCTCTCTGAGTCCGGGGATATAGCCATGCACCTTATAGAAATTGCTGATTTCGTTGGCGGGCGCTCCCGACCAGGGAGCGAGCGTCTTCTCCTCAATAGCCTTGCGGCTGTATTCGAATCCCTTCTGTGCATCCACCTTCAGGCCCTTCCAGAGCGCATCGGCCACCATGGCCACGCCGTGGTTGCAGTTCATGCGGCGGCTGTCGCCGGTGATACCCGGGAAAGTGGGCATCCAGTCGGTGCCCATCTGCTCGGCCATGCGGAGATAGGAGTTCACGATGTCCTCCTCCTCGCGGGGCTGCAGGATGGCACGCAGAGGATGGGCAGCACGATAGGTATCCCAAATCCAGTCATCGGTGTAGAAAGGTGAGCCGTTGTCGCTGTGCACCTTACCGTCGTAGGCACTGAAGTAGCGGCCGTCTTCGCTGAGGCACACGGGACGCTCCAAAGTGCGGTAGTAAGAAGTGTAGAAAACGGTCTTCTCTTCCTCGGTGCCTCCCTCGACCTGCATCCGCGATAGTGCCTCGTTCCACACCGCGCGCCCTTTAGCAGCCACAGCATCCACATCGTAGTCCTGAATCTCGCGCCTGAGGTTTCGGCAGGCCTGGTCGGCACTGATGAGCGACACGCCGTAGCGCAGCCTCACCTTAGCCGTGCCCCGGGCATAGCCGAGGGCAATGCAGGCACCGCGGCCCTCGGTCTGCTGGCGCTGACGGTCGACACGGCCATTGCTGAGCACACCAACGGTGGCGGGCACATTCTCGTATTCCAGGTAGAGATAGATTTTTGTATTATCGGAAAGCTTCTGCCAGCCGCGGACGTAGCCTTTGCCGCTCTCCAACTTGCCTTCGTCCGACTGAATGGTGACGAAGGCCGGCTTTGAGGTGTCATAGAACTGAAGCTCATAGACAGCACTCTGATGCGAGAGCGCATAGCGTGCGCGCATGGTGTTGTCAGCGAGTTCCAAATCGAAGCTGTAAGGGGTGATGCGCTCGTGGTCGTAGTTCATGGCATTGACCGCCGTGGGCACCTGCTGCTGACTGGGACTGATGCGGAAAGCCGAGCGCTCGCGGTGGGAGGTCACCACGACGGGCAGTCCGTTGACCAGCTCCGAGGTGTAATCGCCGCGTTCGGGATAGACGCGCAGCAAACTGTTAGGCAGCTGTACCGTGGGAAAGGTGGGCACCAGCAGATGGCTGATGTTACCGATGTAGGGGTTCACATAGTCGACGAGCTCCTTTGCCGGGCAGCCGAGGGCACACGCCAGAGCCAGAGCCATCAAGAAAGTTTTCTTCATAAAGTCATGTGGGTTTAGTTATTTTGTCTTCATTATCGTAATCTCTGCCCGGCACTTGAGCGCTCCGGCAGAATTGCAGTGCAAATATAGCCATTTATCTTGAGAGATAGGACTCTTTTCCGCCAAAATTCCACATCTCTCTTCATTTTCCATCCTCGGACTGCCGTCCTTCAGGGCATCCGGGCTGCCAGTCATCTCCCTCCAAGTCACCCGTCACCCATCCGCACTCCGGCGACTCTTCACCATGGGGCAACGGGCGTCACCACGAACGTGGCAGCGTCTCTTCACGAACGTGGCAGGACCTTTTCACGAACGTGACAGCAGCTCTTCACGAACGTGGCAGCTGACCGAAGCCAGCAGGCTACGGCCCACGGAGTCCAAAGGGGTGGAAGCCCTATTGAGGGGGAACAGCGGGACAGCCGCGTGGGGTAATTGTTAAAACCGGCCTGGCTGATTTGGCGATTATGTTCTTTTGGCTTATCTTTGCAGCCGTCGGGAGCAATGTCGCCCCCGATGGTAAACATCAAAAGTCTATGAATATCAGGTACAACATCCTTCAATTGAAAAACGAACGGGGCAGTGGCCATAGCCGCCGGTTCGTGCATCTGCAACAGCAGCGCGCCGAGCCGGCCAGCCGCCTGGAGGAACTGGCCGAGCGCAACACCACCCTCACCCGCGCCGACATGAAGGCCGCGCTGAGCGTGGTGCGCGAATACATCTGCCAGGAGCTCACAGCAGGCCATCAGGTCTATCTGCCCGAGGTGGGCTATTTCGCCCTCTCGGCCATGCTCTCCGGCAAGACCGGCAGCGACGGCAGTGGAATAAAAGCCAACGAGATACGTGTGCGCACCATCCGCTTCAGTCCTGAGAAACAATTGCTCAGTGAGGTGCGCCGCAAGGTGGGCTTCCGAAAGGCTGCCCAGGCCAATATTTCGAAGGAATACACGATGGCTGAGCTCACCCGGCGCGTGACCGACTATCTGTCGACGCACCCCTACCTCACCCGCCGAATCATGGAAAACGAGTTTCAGCTCACCCCCAGCACAGCCTACCGATGGCTCCTAAGGCTCGTGGCATCGGGCGTACTCAAGAAGGAAGGGGTGCAGGGCTCACCCTATTACACAATGGGCAATAAAGTGAGCCCCACGATGACAGTCATCCCGCACGCTGGCACTCCTCAGACTGCCGGCAGCGTGGTCCTTAGCGTTGCTTCAGCAGCTCCACCATGCGGCGCGCAGCTTCGGTCGGCGCCACGGCCGAGCCTAAGCGGCTCTCCATCGCCCGATATTGGCTGAGCATGGCCTCACGTCCGGGGCCGCCGGGCAACAGTCGGGCCAGGGCACTCCGAATGTTGCCGACACTGAAGCGGTCGGCAAAGAGCTCCTCCACCACCTCACGGTCGGCAATGAGGTTCACCAGACTGATGTAGGGACACTTCAGGATATGGTTGAATCCCCAACGGGCCAGATGAGGCACCGGTGTAGAATAGCACACCACCTGGGGCACCCCGAAGAGGGCCGTCTCGAGCGTGGCCGTGCCACTGGTCACGAGAGCAGCCTCACTGTGAGTGAGCAGAGCGTAGGTGGCCGCTTTCACACGGGGCAGCGAGCCGCCTTCCACGGTGGCATAGAAGTCATCGTCGAGCGACGGAGCACCCGCCACCACGGGCTGATAATCCGGGAAAGTCTTCATGGCCTCGGCCATGGCGGGCAGATTGTCGCTCACCTCCTGCTTGCGACTACCGGCCAGCAGGGCCACGATAGGCTTGGAAGCATCGAGGCCGAAGCGCTCGCAGAAGGCCGACCGGCTCTCGCTGTAATGACTTTTGAATGCCCGCACTTCCTCGGCCGTGGGGTTGCCCACATAGTCGACCTTGTAATGACGCCGGCTGTAGTACTCGGGTTCAAAGGGCAAGATGCTGAACACGGCATCCACATAGCGCCGGATGCTGCGGATGCGCCATCCCTTCCAGGCCCATATCTTGGGAGGAATATAGTAGAACACGCGAGCGTGGGTACGAGTATGCACGAAGCGGGCCATTCGGAGATTGAAGCCGGGATAGTCGACCAGCACCACAGCATCGGGCTTCCAGGCCAGGATATCGCTCTTGCAGCGCGCCATGTTGCGGAAGATGGTAGGCAGATGGGTGATGACGGGGCCGAACCCCATGTAGGCCATTTCCCGATAGTGCTTCACGAGTGTTCCCCCGGCCTGCGCCATCAGGTCGCCTCCGAGACAGCGGAACTGAGCCTCCGGGTCGAGCGCGCCCAGGGCCTTCATCAGGCGTGAGGCATGAAGGTCACCACTGGCCTCGCCGGCAATGAGATAGTATTTCATAACGACTGGAGATGATTCATTTCCGCTCGGCACCAAGCAGTGCGCAGGCTTCGTCCATAAAACCGTAGGCCGTGACATCCATAGTCGTGGGGGTCACGGCCACATAGCCATGAGCGAGAGCCCACTGGTCGGAGTCCTCGGCCTCGGGCTCGTCGTTGTTAAAGTGGCCCACCATCCAGTAGTAGTCGTAGCCACGCGGATGGTGCTCGGTGACCACCTCGTTGACCCAGCGGCCGAACGTCATGCGACACACTCTGACACCCTCGAAATGCTGGGCGGCAGGGAAGTTGATATTGAGGCAGACACCACGGGGCAGCGGCTTGCGCAGCACAGCCTCCACAAAACGACGGATGTAGGGCACCAGCGCACTGAGGTCGGCATGCTCATCGTAGTAGCAACTGGAGAAAGCAATCGAGGAGATGTATTTCATGCAGCCTTCCAAAGCCACGCCCATCGTGCCGGAATAGTGATTGTTCACGGTAGAGTTGTCGCCATGGTTGACCCCACCCAAGATGAGGTCGGGCCTCCTGTCCGGGCACAGCTTGGCGAGCGCCAGCTTCACGCAGTCAACGGGTGTGCCGTTGCACGACCACACCTCGATGTCGCCAAGGTTGTGCCTCCGCTTCAAGCGAAGCGGCACCTCAGCCGAGAAGGCGCACGAGAATCCGGAACGTGCCGACTCGGGGGCACACACCAGCAAATCGGCCACATCGCGCAGCGACTCGGCCAGCAGGCGGATGCCGGGAGAATGGTAGCCGTCGTCATTCGAAATGAGAATGAAGGGGCGTTGAGTGTTGTTATCCATTGTCTTAATGTTTTGTCGATACCTAAAAAACTTCCTGCAAAAGTACGAAAAAAGGTTTAAAGTGAGGCTGTCTCACATAAAATATGTACCTTTGCAAACTAAGAAAAGTGAGAAAGATTGATTTATGGGTAAGATTATAGCTTTAGCCAATCAGAAAGGCGGTGTGGGCAAGACCACGACAACCATCAACCTCGCCGCTTCGCTGGCAACACTTGAGAAAACGGTGCTCGTCGTCGATGCCGATCCCCAGGCCAACGCCTCCAGTGGCTTGGGAGTGGACATCAAGCAGGTGGACTGCTCTATCTATGAATGCATCATTGATCATGCCGACGTGCGCGACGCTATCTACACCACTGACATTGAAGGACTCGACATCGTGCCCAGCCACATGGACCTCGTGGGCGCCGAAATCGAGATGCTGAACCTCGACAACCGTGAGAAGGTGCTCAAAAACATCCTCGACCCCATACGCAGCGAGTACGACTATATCCTCATCGACTGCTCGCCCTCGCTGGGCCTCATCACCGTCAACTCGCTGACAGCCGCCGACTCGGTCATCATTCCCGTTCAGTGCGAATACTTTGCACTCGAGGGCATCAGCAAGCTCCTCAACACCATCAAGATTATCAAAAGCAAGCTCAACCCGAAGCTCGAGATTGAAGGCTTCCTCCTCACGATGTACGACAGCCGGCTCCGCCTGGCCAACCAAATCTACGACGACGTGAAGCGCCACTTCCAGGAGCTGGTGTTCAAAACCGTCATTCAGCGCAATGTGAAGCTGAGCGAGAGTCCCAGCCACGGACTCCCCGTCATCCTCTACGATGCCGATTCGGCAGGTGCACGCAACCACCTGGCCTTGGCTAAGGAAATCATCAACAAGAACGCCAACTGGAAAGAAGAACAATAATGCCAGTCCATAAGAAATTCAACACCTCGGTGAAAAGCAATGCTCTGGGAAGGGGCCTCGACGCCCTTATCTCTACCGAGGAAGTACATACTCAGGGCAGCTCCACTATCAGTGAGATACCCATCGACCAGATAGAGCCCAATCCCAACCAGCCCCGAAGGGAATTCGACCCCGAAGCCCTCTCCGAGCTGGCCACCAGTATTCGTGAGATAGGCATCATCCAGCCTATCACGCTGAGGCAGGTGGAGACCAACCGTTTCCAAATCATTGCCGGTGAACGGCGCTGGCGTGCCTCACAGCTGGCAGGCCTGAAGAGTCTGCCCGCCTACATCCGCACCATCGCCGACGAGAATGTCATGGAGCTGGCGCTGGTGGAGAACATCCAGCGCGAGGACCTCAATGCCATCGAGATAGCACTGGCCTACGAGAAGCTGATGGAGAAGCCGGGCATGACGCAGGAGAAGGTGTCGGAGCGCGTGGGCAAAAGCCGCACGGCCATCACCAACTACCTCCGACTGCTCAAGCTGCCGGCTCAGGTGCAGATGGCTCTGCAGAAGAAGGAAATCGACATGGGGCATGCGCGCGCACTGCTCTCACTCGACAGTCCCTCACAGCAGATAAAGCTCTTCAAGGAAGTGCAGAAGAACGGCTATTCCGTGCGCAAGGTGGAAGAGCTGGTGAAGCAGGCAAAGACCGGCGAGGACAATGCCCGCAATGCCAAGCCACGCAACCCCATGCCCGAGGAATACACCGTGCTGAAATCGAGACTCTCGAAGTTCCTCGGCACCAAGGTGCAGCTGTCCTGCTCGCCCAAGGGCAAAGGCCGCATCAGCATAGCCTTCGACAACGAAGAGGAGCTTGAGCGACTCATGAATCTCTTCGACAAAATGAAGGAGAACTAATCGACACAGTGGAAAGGTTTCGCATTCTCTGCCTGACGCTCATAGCACTGGTGCTCTGCACCGGCATCTCTGCCCAACAGCCTAACGACTCGCTGACGCAGAAAGCTCATTCCGACAGTACGGTGCTGGCGGCTGCCACACTGAAAGCACCACTCAAGATGAAGCGCGACTGGAGCTCCTGGAGGCCCAGTGCAAAGAGAGCTCTGTGGCTGTCTCTGGTCATTCCGGGCGCCGGACAGATATACAACCGCAAATACTGGAAGCTGCCCATCGTCTACGGAGGATTCGTGGGCTGCGCCTATGCCTTGTCGTGGAACAACCAAATGTATCACGACTACTCACAGGCCTACATGGACATCATGGACAGCGACCCGCAAACCCACAGCTATGACCAGTTCATGCACTTGGGCTCCCAGATAACGTCGGAGAACATCAGCCGCTATCAGGAACTGTTCCGATTGAGGAAAGACAAATACAGGCGCTGGCGCGATTTAAGTGTGTTCGCACTCATCGGCGTCTACGCCCTGTCGGTCATCGATGCCTACGTCGATGCCTCGCTATCGGAATTCGACATCTCCAACGACCTCAGCTTACGGGTGGAGCCTACAGTTATCAACAATCAAACCAACCGCAATCCCCTCAAGGGCAATGCCCTGGGATTACAATGCAGTCTGAATTTCTAAACAGTAAGATGAAACGAAAAGTCACTACAGTCATTACGTCATTAATATTGCTCTGCTGCACCCTTCCTGCCAATGCGCAAATGGATGACAGCACAGAGGTAACAGTCACCGATGCCAAGGGAAAGAAGGAGGTCATCGACCTGCCCGAGGCCATGACAACCGAAGTAGACAGTATGCTCCACCTCTATTATAATAAGGTCTACCTGCGCCCCGACTCCGACTGCAATCTGCCGGACATCAACCCCGTCTACAGCGCCGAAGTCTACAAGCAGCGGCTGAGCAAGCTGCCCACGGTCATCGAAATGCCTTATAATGACGTAGTGCAGAAGTTCATCGACCGCTACAGCGGTCAGCTGCGGCGCTCAGTGAGCATCATGCTGGGTGCGTCCAACTTCTACATTCCCATCTTCGAGGAAGCACTCGAAGCCTACCAGTTGCCACTGGAACTGAAATACCTGCCCGTCATAGAGTCGGCACTCAACCCCATGGCAGTATCCCGAGTGGGCGCCTCCGGCCTGTGGCAGTTCATGATAAAAACCGGCAAGCGCTACGGCCTAGAAGTCAACTCGCTCGTCGACGAGCGCCGCGACCCGGTGAAAGCCTCCTATGCCGCCGCTCATTACATCAGCGACCTCTACAAGATCTTTGGCGACTGGAACCTGGTTATCGCTGCCTACAACTGTGGCCCGGACAAGGTGAACCACGCTATCCACCGGTCGAATGGCGAACGCGATTACTGGCAAATCTATCCCTATCTGCCACGTGAGACACGCGGCTACGTGCCTGCGTTCATCGCCGCCAACTACATCATGAACTACTATTGCGACCACAACATCTGCCCCATGGTGAGCAATCTGCCCGTTAAGACTGACACCGTGGTAGTGAGCCGCGACCTTCACTTCGAACAAGTGAGCCATGTGCTCGGAATAGATGTCGACCAGCTGCGGGAGCTCAATCCGCAATACCGCCGCGACATCGTCAACGGCAACACCCATCCCATGTCGCTCCGTTTGCCCGTTACACTCATCAGCAACTTCATCAGCAAGGAAGACTCTATCTATGCCTACAATGCTCCGGATGTGGTGAGCAAGCGAACGGAAGTAGAGGTAAACGAGGATACTCCCAGCGTGGAGCCCCGCCGCAGCTACTCCGGCAAACGCTCCTCGGGCCGTAGCAGCCGTAAAAGCAAGAAGAGCCGGAAGAAGGGAGCCCGGTCGAAGAGCGTCACCATCCGTCAAGGCGACACCCTCTCCGAAATTGCCGAGCGCAACCATACCACGGTGAAGAAGCTGCGCCGCCTGAACAAGATATCGGGCAACAGCATCAGAGCCGGAAAGAAAATTAAGGTGAAGTAATAACGACAGACCCCCATCTGCCTTTATCAATACTATTGCAATATGCCTGACAACGTAGAATCCAACAAGGAGCAAAGCCGAGAGCAAGTAGAAGCGAAGATGGTAGACGATGCCTTCCAGCATCTCCTCGACACCTATCTCGCCACACGCCACCGCAAGAAGGTGGACATCATCACGAAGGCATTCAACTTTGCAAGACAGGCTCACAAAGGAGTGCGCCGGCTCTCGGGCGAACCCTACATCATGCACCCCATCGCCGTGGCACAGATTGCCTGCGAGGAGATGGGGCTCGGCTCAACAAGTATCTGCGCCGCTCTTCTCCACGACGTGGTGGAAGACACCGACTACACCGTGGAAGACATCGAGAACATCTTCGGGGCCAAGATAGCCCAGATCGTGGATGGGCTCACTAAGATATCGGGCGGCATCTTCGGCGACCAGGCATCAGCCCAGGCCGAGAACTTCAAGAAACTGCTGCTGACGATGAGCGACGACATCAGGGTGATACTCATCAAAATCTGCGATAGGCTGCACAACATGCGCACACTGGCCTCGCAACCGGCCAACAAGCAATACAAGATAGCCGGAGAGACGCTCTATATCTATGCCCCACTGGCCAACCGTTTAGGACTCAACAAGATAAAGACCGAGCTTGAGAACCTCAGCTTCAAGTTCGAGCATCCCCAAGAGTATGCCGCTATCGAACAGAAACTCTCGCTCACCCAAAGCCAACGCGACTCCCTCTTCGACGACTTCACTGCACCTATACGCAAGGCTCTCGATGCAATGGGGATTGAATACACAATAAAAGCACGCGTCAAGAGTCCCTATTCCATCTGGATGAAGATGCAGAACAAGCATGTCACCTTCGATGAAATCTACGACATTCTGGCTGTGCGCATCATCTTCAAACCCAAGGTGAGGGAGAACGAAATCAATGAGTGCTTCAACATCTACATCGCCATCAGCAAAATCTACAAGAGTCATCCCGACCGCCTGCGCGACTGGCTCAACCATCCCAAAGCCAATGGTTACCAGGCCTTGCACGTCACGCTGATGAGCCGGCAGGGGCGCTGGATAGAAGTGCAGATTCGCAGCGACCGCATGGACGAGGTGGCTGAGCAGGGATTTGCAGCTCATTGGAAATACAAGGAGGGTGGCGAGATTACGGAAGATGACGGCGAGCTCAACGACTGGCTGCGCACCATCAAAGAGATTCTCGACGACCCGCAGCCCGACGCCATGGATTTCCTGGATGCCATCAAGCTGAACCTCTTTGCCTCCGAAATCTTTGTGTTCACTCCCAAGGGTGAAATCAAGACCATGCCTGCAGGCTGCACAGCACTCGACTTCGCCTTCGAAATACACACCTTCCTGGGCACCCACTGCATAGGTGCGAAGGTGAACCATAAGCTTGTTCCGCTCAGCCATAAACTTCAGAGCGGCGACCAGGTGGAAATACTCACGAGCAACGCTCAGCATGTGCAGCCCACATGGATAAACTTCGTATCCACGGCTAAAGCCAAGGCCAAGATTCAGGCTATCCTGCGCAAGGAGAACCGGGAGATACAGCGTCAGGGCGAGGCTATTCTCACCAAATGGCTGCAGGACAACGATATGGAGCTCACAACTTCGGTGCTCGACCACCTCTGCGAGAACCATGACTTGCAGAAGCACGAAAGCCTCTTCCTCGCTCTTGGTGAAAAGACGATCATCCTCGGAGAGGACGACCTGGAACACTTGCAGCAAAATGGCAATAAGCGCAACCGCCAGGGAGGAGGATGGCGTCGCTACGTGCCCTTCCTGGGCCGTGACAAGAAGAAGACTGAGCCGCAAACGCTCCAGAAACAACCCGAGCGCTTCACAGTGGACAAGGACTTCAACCGGAAGAAGCCCGTCATCATCACGGAAGAGAATATTAATCAGTTCATCTTCCCTCACTGCTGCCACCCTATCCCGGGCGACGATATCTTGGGATATATCGACAACAAGAACCAGATAGAGATTCACAAGCGAGCCTGTCCTGTGGCGAGCAAACTGAAGTCAAGCTTCGGCAACCGCATCCTCGACGCCCGATGGGACATGCACAAGCTGTTGTTCTTCGATGCCACTATAGAAATCAGAGGAATCGACCGCAAGGGAATGCTCCTTGATGTGGCTCAGGTTATCTCGTCCCAGTTCAACATCAACATCCACAAAATTACCATCTCAAGCGATGAGGGCATCTTCGACGGAAGCATTGAACTCCGCGTGCACGACCGCGACGAGGTGAAAATCATCATGGAGAATCTCCGACAGGTGAAGGACTTGCAGGAGGTGCAACAAATACTCTGAGGCATAACCACAAGATGGCATCTGCTCACGGCAGAGTTGAAAAAAGCCGGCGTTGACTTGCTCATGTTCCGGATTTGGGTTATCTTTGCGAACAAATAAAGTTATTGTCAGTTATGGTATTGAATTCCAATAAAGAAGTTAAGCTCTACTACTCTATCAAGGAGGTAGCTGCCATGTTCGGCCTCAACGAAAGTACGCTACGCTTTTGGGAAAAGGAATTTCCACAGCTGAAGCCTAAGACCGTGAGTTCTACTAAGGTCAGACAATATACGAAGACCGATATCGAGTGCATCAAGAAGATCAACAGTCTGCTTCGTGTGCGCGGATTCCGTATCGCAGCTGCCAAGAAGATGCTGGCCCAGGACCCTGACGGAGTCGACAGAAATGCCGAAATACTCGAGAAGCTCATCCAGGTGCGCGATGAGCTAAAAGCGCTCAAGAAGCAGCTCGGCGACATGGAGTAGCCGGGCACTAAGCAGCTACCACGAATCATCCTTACCCGCAGAACGCGATAGCTTGTTTTATGGTTTGCTTTGTGCAAGCACCAAGATTCGAAGGAGGAGAATCTGCCATTTGAGCGTCGAGGGCAGCAAGAGGCAAAGCCGCTCATAAGCCCTCAACCCGCAAAGAACAAATGGCCTAAGCTCTTAGTGTTGACACAAAGCGGTTTGTTGGTTGTGGTCTAATTGCCTCACCGAACTTTTATTTAAACTGCACAGGCCGAAAAATTCTACTACCCACTTGAGCTGTCTGACATCTTTTTTGTAACTTTGCACTATTATTAGGTCATATCGACAGAAACAAAAGTACATATACTATTATGATGACAGCAAATGAAATACGTGAATCCTTCAAGCAGTTCTTTGCCTCGAAAGGACACGTCATCGTACCATCGGCTCCCATGGTGATAAAGGACGACCCCACGCTGATGTTCACGAATGCAGGTATGAATCAATGGAAAGACATCATACTCGGCACCAAAGACCCGAACCCGCGCCGCCGCCGTGACTCACAGAAATGTCTGCGCGTCAGCGGCAAACACAACGATCTGGAAGAGGTGGGGCACGACACCTACCACCACACCATGTTCGAGATGCTGGGCAACTGGAGCTTCGGCGACTACTTCAAGGAAGGCGCCATCGACTATGCCTGGGAATATCTCGTTGATGTGCTTCATCTTAATCCGGCCGACCTCTATGTGACCGTCTTTGAAGGCGACGCCAAAGAAGGTCTTGAACGCGACGACGAGGCCGCAAGCTACTGGGCCAAGCACGTACCCGCTGACCATATTCTCAACGGTAACAAGCACGACAACTTCTGGGAGATGGGTGATACCGGCCCTTGCGGTCCCTGCAGTGAGATCCACATGGATTCACGCTCCGAGGCTGAGAAGGCCAAGGTACCCGGCCGCGACCTTGTAAACAAGGACCACCCCCAGGTAATAGAGATATGGAACCTGGTGTTCATGCAGTTCAACCGCAAGGCTGACCACTCACTGGAACCCCTGCCCGCCAAGGTAATCGATACCGGTATGGGATTTGAGCGTCTGGTACGCACCCTGCAGGGCAAGCAGTCCAACTATGACACCGACGTGTTCCAGCCCATAATCAAGCAGATAGGTGCTCTGACCGGCCTTGAGTACGGAAAGGATGAGAAGGTTGACATAGCCATGCGCGTAGTTGCCGACCACATCCGCACCATTGCATTCTCTATTACCGACGGCCAGCTGCCATCCAATGCCAAGGCCGGTTACGTGATTCGCCGCATACTGCGCCGTGCAGTACGTTACGCCTACACGTTCCTGGGCCAGAAGGAGGCATTCCTCTACAAGCTGCTGCCCGTGCTCATTGACAACATGGGTGACGC
>ONMG01000159.1 GCA_900318855.1 uncultured Prevotella sp. | reverse complement strand
TTATATGTGCCGGGCCAACCGTTTCCTGTGTGGCGGCCTTTACAGCTTGTTCTCCTTTGATCTCAGCTCGCTCGGCGTGCATCCGAAGTTACGGCGCACGTAGCTTGAGAAGAAAGAGTCGTTCTCGAATCCTACTTCCAGGGCAGCCTCGTGAATCGATAGCCCGCTCTTTGACAGCAACTGGTGTATCTGCTGGTTGATGTAGTATTTCAGCCATTTCCCGGCTGTCTGATGGCTTTGCTCCTTGCATACCGTAGAGAGGTATTTGGGTGTTACTCCCAATTTCTTGGCGTAGTAGCCCACGGGGTGGCGTTTGGCGGGCTCTTCGGCCAAGAGGTTGAGGAACTGCTGCATGAGCCATTGGCGCTGCTCTCCATAGACCTGTTTGGGCATCTCGTCTTCTGCTGAGTCGTGCATAAGTACGCAGAGCCCCAGTACCAGGGCCTTGAGCAGCGTGGAGACAATCAGTGAGTCGAAAGTGCTGCTGGCTCTCTTTATTCGGGTGTTGATGGCTTCGTCAATGGCCTTAATATGGTTGCGGAGTTCCGGTGTCAATTCTATCACAGCCCTTTTCTTGACCACGATGACCTGGCTCCACAACGAGGCGTACTGGCCGAGCAGTTCGTGAATCTTTCGGTTGCTGATAGCCCACGTCCGGCAATCGCAGTCGGGAGAGAACTTTTGGACAGAATGCAGGTAGTGGGGGCCTGTTATTACGACTGCGTTGGTCAAGTCAGTGGGTGTCCCTTCATTCTCGTCACTGATGGTGCCCTTGAATACCACATGAATTACTGCAAAGTCGGTAGAGAAGATGTTACCCTTCATCCGATGCAGTTTGTCGGAAGCTCGCGTGATGCTGCGGTAGTCGTAGTCCGTGCAGAGGATGTCGTCGTCTGCATATACAAACTTCAATCCCAAGTGTTTTACTTCTTGGAATGTCAACTCTTGAATTTCGCCGTATTTCATATAATGATTTGTACCCTTTCTTTGAAACATAGGCAAAGTTAAAACAATTTCTTTGGCAAGCAAAGGGGAATGTTTGTATTAGCATTGTACTATTGTTTATTATTTCCTATGTTCTTGTAGATTTAAGTTTTTTTAGGTTTGCATTTGCACGGTTGTCGGTTGTACTTAGCATCCGAATGTAGTATTTGGCAGGTTGTTAGCTACCAAACTGATAATTTCTGCCCCCTGCTTGCTTCCTATTTAACTCTGTATTGCTGAAGCTTCTCCCTTTCTGATTTTCTGCTTCCACCTATGGACATCCAACGAAAGATGAGGCCATAGTAGGATGGTTGGCCTGCGGATTCCGACGGCAACGGACTACCTTCTGCAGACCACCAGATGGGAGCTGAATTTCAGAAAACGATGACCGGTAAGAAAGAATCCAAGCGATATTATGTCATATTGACGGAAAATTACTACCTTTGCAGTGCATAATGCAAATGGAGTAGGGCTTAGGCTTCGCTGGATAATAGTTTTGGCCGCAGGCTTCAGCCATCAATTAGAATAATCATGCTGATAGAAACGATAGAACATTTCTTCCGCCAGTTGTCCGACTTCCTTTGGGGCGTGCCCATGATTGTGATGCTCTTGGGCACACATTTGTATCTCACCGTGGTGTTGCGCTTTCCACAGCGTCGCATCTTCACAGCCATTCGTCTTTCCGTGCGTCGCGATAAGGGTGCAGCTGGTGATGTGTCCCAGTTTGGTGCTTTGGCCACAGCTTTAGCCGCCACCATTGGTACCGGCAACATCATCGGTGTGGCCACAGCCATCGCCTTAGGCGGTCCGGGTGCTGTACTGTGGTGCTGGCTGACGGGAGTTTTCGGCATTGCCACCAAGTACAGCGAGGGCTTGTTGGCCATCAAGTACCGGCAGCGTACCACTGACGGAAGAATGCTGGGTGGCCCGATGTACGCACTCGAGAAAGGATTGGGCTGGAAGTGGCTGGGTGTACTCTTTGCAGTGTTCACGGCCTGTGCCTCTTTCGGTATCGGCAACACGGTGCAAGCCAATGCCATAGCCACTATTGCGCACGACACTTACGGGGTGAGCCCCATGCTCACGGGGATGGTGCTCACTGCACTTGTCGGGGCCGTTCTGCTCGGTGGCGTGAAGAGCATCGCTAAGGTGTGCGGGGCTCTGGTGCCTTTCATGGCTTTGTTCTATGCGTTGGGCTGCATCTACATATTGGCCGTCAATGGACCTTATCTGTGGCCTGCCCTGCGGCTCATCTGCGCATCGGCCTTCACTCCTCAGGCGGCAGGAGCGGGCTTTGCCGGGACCACCGTGATGATGGCTGCCCGTTACGGCATCGCCCGTGGACTGTTCTCCAATGAGTCAGGACTTGGCTCTGCTCCCATCGTGGCAGCTGCAGCCCGAACGCGCAATCCTGTGCGGCAGGCTTTGGTGTCGTCGACCGGCACTTTCTGGGACACTGTCGTTATCTGTGCTCTCACGGGACTGGTCATTGTGAGCAGCGTTATAGCCTATCCCGACATCTCATGGCACGACGGTGCCGGCCTCACGAAGGCAGCCTTCAGCAAGATTCCCTTTGTGGGCAAGCCGCTGCTGTCGTTTGGTCTGCTCACCTTCGCCTTCAGCACCATTCTCGGATGGAGCTATTATGGTGAGCGGGCCATTGAGTATCTGAAGGGCAAGCGTTGGATGCTGGCCTACCGCGTGGTGTACATTGCAGCGGTCTTCGTGGGCAGCATCACCGGACTCAATCTGGTATGGGATATCTCTGACTGCATGAATGCCTTCATGGCTGTGCCTAATCTCATCTCTCTCATAGGACTCAGTGGAATCATCGTGCACGAGACGCGCAAGTATCTTTGGCGGGGACGGCTCGACAGCATGGACGACTGATTACAGTCAGTCCCGCTTTTGGAGGCTCCCCTATCAGGAGTGGCCCTCGTCGGCCATTCCTTGGTGCTCGGTGCAGAGCCTGATGCCATTGTCCTCCAGTGTGATGAGGCGCTTCTTGTAGAGTTCACCGATAGCTTTCTTAA
The DNA here is from genome assembly GCA_900318855.1 of uncultured Prevotella sp. Classification (GTDB taxonomy): domain Bacteria; phylum Bacteroidota; class Bacteroidia; order Bacteroidales; family Bacteroidaceae; genus Prevotella. Next base: position 11,177 of record ONMG01000159.1, on the reverse strand, counting down.
AGGTTTTCTTGCTCACCTCAAACTGCCGTTTGATGTCGTCTGCATTGCTTTTGTCGCCAAAGGGGCAGAATCCGTCGTGCGCTTTCAGATAGTCGAGGAGCTGGCTGCTGAAGCTCTCCGTCAGTTGACGGCCCGTGGGTTGGAGGGTCACGTCAATCTTCCCATCCTCCCTCACGTTGCTGATGTAGCCCTTAGTGCGGTCGCCTGTGTGCAGGCTGCGGAACACCTGGTTAGCGTAGACCAACCCTGGCAGACGATTGTTGATGATGACCTTGAAACCGAGTGCCGTCTTCTGCCACACCAGCAAGTCAACCTCCTGTCCCTGCTTGAGCGAACGGGCTTCGGCTGCATGTTCCTTCAGGTATTTATCGACCTTGGCGCTGGCCACGATGCGGAAGCTGTCGTCGTCGACATAGAGATAGACGATGTAGCTTTGGCCTATCTCCATTCTCATTTTCTGTTCGTGAAAGGGGCAGAAGACATCCTTCATCAGCCCCCAGTTGAGAAAGGCGCCGTACTCGTTCACCCAAGAGCATTCCAGGTATGCAAAGTCGCCCACCTTGGCCAGTGGCTTCTCGGTGGTGGCGACGAGACGCTCGTCCTGGTCGAGATAGACGAAGCATTCCACTTCGTTGCCCACCTTCACACCCTCGGGAACATACTTTTTGGGCATGAGAATCTTACCCTCGATACCCCCGTCGAGATAGATTCCGAACACTTCCTCGCCTCCGTAGGCATGTGGGTCGGGGCGCCTGGCCTCCTCTGTCATCTTCAGCGTGTTGAAGTCGCCGAGTTTTATGTCCTGCTTCATATATTATCGGTTTTTATTAGTGGCTTGTTGCATTGTTCTTCCCATGGGCCGCTTCTTTCAGAGCGGCTGGGATGGTGCGCGGTCCTGTGAGGGCGCACCTTGCAAATATACCATCTTTATTTCATATCTGCAACGAATCAGCCCGAAAATCGCTTGCTGTCGTTGATTGCCTTAGGAATGTTGTGTCTGCCCGTAGCTTGCTGGCTCGGAATGCGCTGTTCAGCCTGTTCAGCCAGGTAAGGCAGTCTTCATAGGGACAGAATCTATAAGCGATGACGGAAAGAGTGCTGGAATATTCGTTTGGGTTACAGATAGTTGGACAGCATAATAGATTTCTTCTATTGGCCGATAGATGCTGTCTGTTGTCGCTGTGCCCGATAGTTCCTACCTTTGCAGCGTCAAAACAAGAATATCACTAAGTAATAACAATTAAAACGATAAGACAATGGAATCAATCATCAATCGCCCCGCACCCCAGTTCACAGTACAGGCCTATCAGAACGGTAGCTTCCGCACCGTCAGCAATCAGGACATTGAAGGCAAATGGGCCCTGTTCTTCTTCTATCCGGCCGACTTCACCTTTGTCTGCCCCACCGAACTCGAGGACTTGCAGAGCAAGTATGCCGAGCTGCAGAGCATGGGCGTAGAGGTATTCTCCGTGAGCACTGACACCCACTTTGTCCACAAGGCCTGGCACGACACGTCCGACCGTATAGCCAAGTTGGAGTACGCTATGCTGGCCGACACGCTGGCTGTGCTCTCCCGCGGTTTTGGAGTCTACAAAGAGGATGAGGGCGTAGCCTACAGAGGTACCTTCCTCGTCAACCCCGAGGGTCTTGTGAAGCTCGCCGAAGTGCAGGACAACAGCATCGGCCGCAATGCCGACGAGCTGGTGCGCAAGGTGAAAGCAGCCCAATATGTGGCCTCGCACAATGGTGAGGTGTGCCCTGCCAAGTGGCAGGAGGGCGAGGAGACGCTCAAGCCCAGTATCGACCTGGTTGGTAAACTCTAATAAATACTGATCTCAATGCTGGATACCAAGATTAAACAACAACTGAAGGACGTGCTGGGGAATCTCAGCTCGTCTTTCACGCTGCTTGTGCGCCGCAATGCTCAGTATGAGCGCAGCGCTGAGTTCAGCGAGTTCGTAGAGGAGGTGGCTGCTTGTTCCTCCCGTCTTTCCACTGTTTATGAGGATGGTCCCGATTTTCGCATCCTGCTGCTGCGCGACGGCACCGACACGGGTATCAGCTTCCGGGGCCTTCCTAATGGTCATGAGTTCACTTCGCTGCTCTTGGCGTTGCTCAATGCCGACGGCAAGGGCCGCAATCTGCCCGACGAGGCACTCTCAGCCCGTATCAGGGCCCTCCGCGGACCGCTGAAGCTCACGACCTATGTGTCGCTCACTTGCACCAACTGTCCTGACGTGGTGCAAGCGCTCAATGTGATGGCACTCTGCAATGACAGGCTCACTCACGAGATGGTGGACGGTGGGCTCTTCCAGGAAGAGGTCACGCGACTCGGCATCCAAAGTGTGCCATCGGTCTATCTCAACGGCGAACTGCTTCACATCGGCCGCGGCAGCCTCGGGTCGCTCTTAGAGGAACTGGAAGAGAAGGCCGGACCCGATGGCGCTACCCAAGTGGCACAGGTGGAGCATGCTTTTGACGTGGTGGTTGTGGGAGGCGGACCAGCCGGAGCTGCTGCCGCAGTCTATTCGGCGCGAAAAGGGCTCAAGGTGGCTGTGGTGGCCGAGCGCATTGGCGGCCAGGTGAACGATACAACCGACATTGCCAACCTCATTGCCACACCTCACACCACAGGCACACGTCTGGCGTCTGACCTGCGCACACATCTTGAAGAGTATGGGGTGGAGATATTCGACAACCGCAAGGTGACGGCTGTCGACCTGCAAGGCCGGGAGAAGCGCATTGACACCAGAGGCGGTGAGCGTTTCGTGGCTCCGGCTGTCATCATTGCCACCGGCGCTACCTGGCGCCGCCTCGGTCTGCCCAAGGAAGAGCAGTACATCGGCCGCGGCATCCATTTCTGTCCGCACTGTGATGGACCTTTCTATAAGGATAAGGAAGTGGCCGTCATCGGAGGCGGCAATAGTGGAGTGGAGGCAGCCATCGACCTGGCCGGCATCTGCCGTAGAGTGACACTCCTGGAGTTCGGCGAGAAGCTCAAAGCCGACGAGGTGCTGCAGCAGAAGGCCCGCAGCCTCGGCAATATGAGGATTCTCACCATGGCGCAGACCACAGAGTTACTTGATGATGGGCAGCACCTCACCGGCCTCAAGGTGAAGGATCGCCAGACGGAGGAGGTGAGCGTGCTGCATCTCGATGGTGTGTTTGTGCAGATTGGACTCATGCCCAACAGTGCTGTCTTCAAGGGAGCTGTGCCGATGACGCCACGCAACGAGGTCATCATCGATGCGGCCGCACGGACGGCTGTGCCCGGAGTCTATGCTGCGGGCGATGTCACCACCGTGCCCTACAAGCAGATTACCATCGCCATGGGCGAGGGAGCCAAGGCTGCACTCTCGGCCTTCGACGACCGGATAAAGTGGGGCTGAGCCTTGCAGCAACAGGGTAAAGCCGTTGACCGACCCCTCGGCGGTGAGCAGATTTAAATCACCGCTGAGGGGTTGTTGTTGTTGCCGTCCTTCTTGCGTTCCTCTCCCACCAGCTGTCCGTCCTTCATGTGGATGGTGCGGTCGGTGAGCTGGGCCAGCTGCTCGTCGTGGGTCACAATGACAAAGGTTTGTCCCATCTTGTCGCGCAGGTCGAAGAAGAGCTGGTGGAGCTCAGTTTTGTTCTGACTGTCGAGGCTGCCCGAGGGCTCGTCGGCGAGTATGACGTCGGGATGGTTCACCAGTGCTCTGGCCACGGCCACGCGCTGCTTCTCGCCTCCCGAGAGCTCGGCCGGCTTGTGCGAAGAGCGGTCGGCGAGACCCATGAAACTGAGCAGTTCCATGGCTCGCTTCTGGGCTTCCTGCCGGCTCTTGCCGGCGATGAAGGCCGGAATCATCACATTCTCCAGAGCGGTGAATTCCGGCAGCAACTGGTGGAACTGAAACACGAAGCCGATGTGCTGATTGCGGAAGTCGCTCAGCTTCCTTGTGGAGAGGCGCCGCACGTCGGTGCCGTCAATTTCAATGCTGCCCTCATCGGGCTTGTCGAGGGTGCCGATGATTTGCAGCAGAGTGGTTTTCCCGGCTCCGCTTGGGCCGACGATGCTCACAATCTCGCCTTTGTCAATATGCAGGTCAATGCCTTTGAGCACCTTCAAGGAGCCGAACGATTTGGTTATTCCTTTGATGTCTATCATTTGTCTTATCCGTTTATTTACGTTTCCTTCTCCACTTCCATTGGGCCGCGGCATTCTTCAGCTTGGTGGGCATACTGTGGAGCCAGTCGCTGAGTGACTTGTAGAACGATTGTTCCTCGGTGTGCTGCGGCTCGGCGAAGGTCATGGAGTCCATGCCTGCGCCATACTGGTCGGGGAATATTATCATGAGGTTTTTTCCGCTGAAGTACTTCGTGAGCTCTTCGGGCAGCCGTTCCTGGGCATTCTTGTAGGAGACGGTGCCCTTGCGCGCTGTCACCACCACGAACATGTGGTCTTCGGCAATGTTGGCAGCCAGCTGCGGCATCTCGTTCCAGTGGGCCATCACCAAGTACTCTGCACGCACGTCGGGGTGGCGGTTGGTGACGTACTGATTGATGAGTGCCAGCGTGTCCTGTCTGCCGAAGAACTGTATGCGGCATTCCAGGTTGGAGGCCAGCTGCGAGAGTCGCTCCAGCCAGCGGTGGAAACCCGGCTCAAACTGCGCGCGCGACGGTACTGCGACCTTGATGCGGCGCAGCGTGTTGAGGGGCTGCATGAGGCGGGCCATGATGATCTGCCGGTTCAGGCCGTTGAAGAGGCTTTGGTGGAACTCTCCCCAGAACTTGTTCGACACGTTGAAGTGCATGTGCATGCCGATGATGACCTCATTGGCCTGGAATTCCTTGAAGGCATGCTTGATGCCGTTGGCGATGTTGGCAGCTACCCTCACCTGCGTGAGCATCTTAACATCGGCTGCCGCGGCGTAGCGGGTCACTTGTTCCAGCAGGCGCACGCCACGTGCCTGGTTCTGTCTCATGTGCTCGTCGTCGTACACCACGTTGAGCCCTATGAGTGTTCCGCCGTGGCGGGTGTCGCGCATCAGCATGGCAAGGTTGACCAGCCGCTCGGCATATTCTGGATATTTCACCGGTATGAGTATGCGCTCCTCCTTTTCGGCAGGTTCTTCCTCGGCAGGCAGGTCACGTTCCTGCAAGGTGATTTGACGGGCGGCATACTCGGTGACGAGACTTGAGATGATGCAGGTGAAGAGTATCATGATGACAACGCCGTTGAGCATGTCGCCTCCCACGAGGAACTGCCCGGGAGCGGTTTCTATCTTCATGCCCACCATGGCCATGGCAATGGCACCTGCCGCATGGGCAGAGGTGAGGCCGAACATCATGTTGCCCGACGAGAGACGCAGACGGAAGGCCAACCCCGAAAGGTAGGCTGCCAAAGCCTTGCTCAGGGTGCCGATGACGACGAGCCACACCACAACGGTGATGATGCTGCCGCCGGCGAAGAGCAGGCGCACATCGATGAGCATGCCCACTCCGATAAGGAAGTAGGGGATGAAAAGGGCGTTGCCGATAAACTCTATGCGGTTCATCAGCGGTGATACGGGGGGAATATATCGGTTCAGAATCAAACCGGCCAGGAAGGCGCCGAAGATGCCTTCCAGTCCGACAGCCTCACTCAGCGACGCACTCATGAACATCATCACAAGGACGAAGATGAACTGCATCACAGCATCACTGTAGCGCCGCAGGAACCAGCGGGTGAACTTGGGAATGAGCCAGATGGAGAGACCGCAGTAGGCCGCGAACTTTGCGGTGAACAGCAGCCAGAACAGTGCCCCTGCATCCTCGTTGTAGTTGGCTGTGACAGCTGCCAGAACGATGAGTGCCAGTAGCAGCGCTATCATGGTGGAGCCTACGCTGAGCTGCACGCTCGGCTCGCGCTGAAGACCGTAGCGGCTCACGATGGGATAGGCGATGAGTGTGTTCGACGACATGATGCAGCTCAGCACCAGAGCCCCCGTCACCGAATAGTGCAGCACGCGAATGCCCACGATGTAAGTGAGAATGAAGGGAATAAGGAAGGTGAGCAGACCGAAGACCATCATGCGTTTCTTGCGCTTTTTGAAGCCTTCCATGTCCATCTCCAGCGCGGCCAGGAACATGATGTAGTAGAGCCCCACACGCCCGAAGAGCTCAAACGAATTATCGCGCACCAGGATGTCCATTCCGTAAGGCCCTAAGAGCACGCCGGCCAATACCATGCCGATAATGTGGGGAATGCGCAGCTTTCCCATGATGATGGGCGCCAGAAGGATGACCATCAGCACGACAAGAAACACCAGCGTGGGGTTGGTGATGGGGAAGTAGGGTGACAGGTTCAGCATGATGCCTCGGCTTCTTTGCTTCTATATATTCAAGTGAATGTTATTCAATGCTCGGCGGGAGTGGAGCAACCAGGCGCCTCGGCCGACAAGGCTCGCAGCGGATACGCAGTAGCTCGCACTCGCTCTTGCAAAGTTACTGCAAACGGGGGGAAAGACCAAAGAAAATGCTGCCTTTTTCGTTGGTCACCCTTGTAAGTTGTCATCCTGCTCGGACTTGCTGCCGGCTTGCTGACTTGTGCTTGCCCGTAGATTGTGGACCGATGTTTTTTGATTTGGCTTCTTTCCAAGAGCCCTTACTGAGCTTCCCGCTTGTGTTTCCCGACCGCCAAAACTGTGATTTTGTAGCCCCAAGGTGTATTTCTTCTACTTGAGTAACAGTAGTTAGCCGAAAAGTGTTACTTTTGCACTTGATATATCAATATGGGTAACTTATAGATAAAAGAATATGAGAGTAGCAATCGTTGGCGCCAGCGGCGCAGTAGGGCAGGAGTTTCTCCGCATTCTGGCGGAGCGTAATTTCCCAGTTGATGATTTGGTGCTGTTCGGCAGCACCCGTAGTGCTGGGCGCAAGTATGCTTTCAAAGGCAAGGACTATGAGGTGAAGTTGCTGCAGCACAATGATGACTTCCGTGGCATCGATGTAGCCTTCGTCTCTGCCGGTGGCGGCACCTCGGCTGAGTTTGCTGAGACCATCACCAAGTATGGCACGGTGATGATCGACAATTCCAGTCAGTGGCGCATGGACCCCGATGTGCCCCTCGTGGTGCCTGAAATCAATCCCGAGGATGCGCTCCGCCGTCCGAAGGGCATCATTGCCAACCCCAACTGCACCACGATCATGATGGTGGTAGTGCTCAACCCCATCGAGAAGCTGAGCCACATCCGGAAGGTGCACGTGGCCAGCTATCAGAGTGCCAGCGGCGCAGGGGCTGCGGCCATGAAGGAGCTCGAACAGCAGTACCGCGAGATGGTGGAAGAGGGCGAAGTGAAGACCATCAGCAAGTTCCCCCATCAGTTGGCTTACAATGTCATCCCGCAGATTGACAAGATGACGCCCAACGACTATACGAAGGAAGAGATGAAGATGTTCAACGAGACACGCAAAATCATGCACAGCGATGTGCGTGTGAGTGCCACCTGTGTGCGTGTGAGCTCGCTTCGCTCTCACTCCGAAAGTGTGTGGTTTGAGACGGAGCGGCCACTCTCGGTGGAAGAGATACGTGAGGCGCTGCGCAAGGCTCCGGGTGTGACGCTCGAGGACGATCCGCAGCATTACGTCTACCCCATGCCCCTGGAGAGCGCGGGTAAGGATGATGTGTTCGTGGGCCGTGTGCGCAAGGACCTGGCCGACGACAACGGCTGCACGCTCTGGCTCACGGGCGACCAAATCAGGAAGGGTGCGGCTCTCAATGCCGTGCAGATAGCCGAATACTTATTTAAATAGGTGAAACCACTCTGTTAGGTTAGCCTTAGGGAGAAAAATAAATCGGGCGAAGCATCCTTTGATGGCTTCGCCCGATTCGTTATAGAGCTTGACTTACTTTAGTCGTCCCATGCAGAAAAGTTGTTTGACTTTGCACCAAGCCCTTGCTGAACTCCTTTAGTATTCGCTTCTATCTGCTCCCCCTTGGGAATAGTTTCATCCTTGTTCTGGCCTCGAGCTTCGATTTTCGACAGGTCAAACATAAGGTTGTCCTGCATCTCTACGCAAAGGATAGTCGGGTTGATATATCTCTTTTTCATTTCAATCCTATTTAATGATTACCTTTTTACCATTGATGATGTAGATACCGGCGGGCATCTTGCCGTCTTCGCTGTTCATCCTCATACCTTGGAGGTTGTACATGCGGTTGGTCTCCTTGCCGTCTTTTACTTGGTGGATGCCGGTGGTTGTCTCGCCAAGCACGTCACCGTTGATATTCAGACCGGTGAACTTAGCTTCGCTTGTCTGGTTCTTGTCAACCTCATGCATCCAGCTTCTCAGACCGAGCACCTCAGTAACATCGTTGATGATGTTAGAGAACTTGCCCTTATTGAACATCCAGAAGTCCTTGTCAATCGACTGATTCTTGGTGTATCCACACTTCCACAGCACGTTGCCGTTGACGCTGGTGTCGTTGTTGGGATGGGTGCATTTGATGCTTTGGAGCTCCCGCATTTATAGTCTAAGTGTAGGGGTTATATAGTTCTCAGTGCTGATATTAACGACCTGGTTTGTTGGATAAAATGACACCATGCACTTTTAACATTTTATAGGTTACTTTAGGGGCTTTTGTGGCCAACATGGGGCTTCCAATCTCCCACTATCTCATATCGAACCCACAGGACAGGAGATGTGCATGCATAGGCAAAGCCTAAGAAAAAGGGCAGAAAAGAAGGACGGCGACGGGGGTATACCAAAACTAATGCTTAACTTTGCAGCCGAACCCAATAGCTCAGAATAAAAGACAGAACAATGCGAAGAATGATTCTCCTACTGCTGCTTGCCTGCACTGGCATGCTGGCAGACGCGCAGCATCTGCTGCCTCAACCACAGACCATCACTTACACTACGGGCCACTGTGCCGCGGGCCGGCTCGAAGTGAAATTCCGACATGTGCCGAAGAGCGACCGTAGCAGGCTGACAGCAGCGCTCAGCAGGTTGCTTCCCGAGACGGCAGATGCCCGGGGTCGGGCGACAAGACTGCTGCTCGCCATTGAGGGTCGGGCTGAGGGTGCCGAGGGCTACACGCTGACGGTGGCTCCCACGGACATCACGCTGACAGCCTCCAGCGGCGCCGGTCTCTACCATGGCTTGCAGACGTTGGCTCAGCTTCGGGCTGACGACGGCAGTGTGGCCTGCTGCCACATTGCCGACAGTCCCCGCTATGCGTGGCGTGGTCTGATGCTCGACATCTCGCGCCACTTCTTCGGCAAGTCCTTCATCGAGAAGCAGATTGACGCCATGGCGCGTTTCAAGCTGAACACCCTGCACCTGCATCTCACCGACGCTGCAGGCTGGCGCTTGCAGATTAAGCACTATCCAGAGCTCACGCGCAAGGCTGCCTGGCGGTCGGCACCCGGCTGGAAAGTCTGGTGGCAGGGCTCCCGGCAGTATCGCGAGGAGGGCGGTCCCGGTGCCTACGGCGGCTACCTCACGCAGCAGGATGCCCGCGACATCGTGGATTACGCGCGCAGGCATTATATCAATGTGGTGCCCGAGATTGAAATGCCCGCCCACTCGGAGGAGGTCCTGGCGGCCTATCCTCAGCTGGCTTGTCCTCAGGCTCCAGCTGGCGTGGCCGACTTCTGCCCGGGCAACGAGGCCACCTACCAGTTCTTAGAGAATGTGCTCACCGAGGTGATGGCGGTCTTCCCCTCGGAGTATATCCATGTGGGGGGCGACGAGGCCGGTATGGCCGAATGGAAGCGCTGCCCCCTCTGTCAGCAGCGCATGAAGGAAGAAGGCATGACCGACGTGAAGCAGCTTCAGGGCTATCTCATCAGGCGCATTGGCCGCTTCCTGCAGAAGCATGGGCGCAAGCTTGTGGGCTGGGACGAGATACTCTCCGACTCGGTTCCCGCTAATGCCACGGCCATGGTGTGGCGTGATGTCAGCGAGGCCCGTAAGGCCATGGACCGCGGGGTGCCGGTGGTGCTGTCGCCGGGGGCATACTGCTATCTCGACGGCTATCAGGATGCACCGCTGACACAGCCCGAGGCCATCGGCGGCTATCTGCCCCTGGACACGGTCTACAGCTATTGTCCGCCCGTGGAACCTTTGGTGAGGGGTGTGCAGGGCAACCTCTGGACCGAGTATGTGCCTACACCGCAGCATGCTGAGTACATGCTATGGCCGCGAGCCATGGCCATTGCCGAATTGGGCTGGACGGGGAGCGACCGTAAGGATGTGGCCGGATTCCACCGGCGTGCCCTGTGGCAGAACGAGCAGCTGCAGAAGTCGGGCTACCATGTGTTCGACCTCAGCCATGAGGTGGGGCAGCGGCCTGAGAGCAGGCATCCGGCCGACAACGCCGCAAGGGGCTGCCGGGTGAGCTACAACGGTTGCCCTTATTCTGACTCCTATCCTGCTGCCGGTGCCGCCACCCTCACCGACGGGCGCTGCGGAGGCTGGCACTATCGCGACGGGCGCTGGCAGGGCTTCATCGGAAAGGGGATGGACGTGACTGTCGACCTGGATAGCATGCAGCAGGTGGACTCAGTGAGTCTGACCTTCATGCAGCAGCAGGGTCCCGAAATCTTTCTGCCTTCGGAGCTGACGCTCTCCGTGAGCGATGATGGGGCTACCTTTCTTCCTCTCGGCGTGCTGAAGCCCGCTCCCGATGAGGCTGCCCAAAGCATCTGCTATAAGACCTTCGGCTTTGCGGTGAAGAAGCGTGTGCGTTACGTGCGGCTTCAGGCAAAACCCGGCAAGAGCGGCGGCTGGCTCTTCACCGACGAGGTGGTGGTGAAGGGCGCTCGTTGAACCCTGTGGGACCATTGTCCGACCTCTTCTCATACTCGTCATCGTAGCGTCCCGCATCGCCGTCCTGAGCCTCTCGCATGGGCTGGGATGCCGAGTGGTGGACCGGAGCCGGTGAGGGCGCATCAGGCGCAAGCGTATAGAACACGCAGTGCCCATTGCCCTCACGCCGCAGCAGACCGCTGTCGCAGAGCCGCTTCAGCCACGCATAGGCTTGGGTGGAGCAGAGCTGGAATTCGGCTCGAAAGGTCCGGCAGGTGATGTAGCGGTGCTCCTTGAGATAGTCGGTGAGCAGGGCAGAAAGCTCGGCCTGGGTGTATTTCCGCGAGACCTGTGCCGGGGCCGACCGCCGGAATCCGACATTCCTGCGCAACAGCTCCAGGAGG
>ONMG01000307.1 GCA_900318855.1 uncultured Prevotella sp. | reverse complement strand
TTCCTCGAAGCTCCAATCACAGACTGCCCCACTGCGTTCAATAATCTCCTAACTACGCACTCTTTCTCCTGCACCACAATCCCCTTTATTGGCTGATTCTGGGTCAGCTCAACGCTGCGCCCGTTTCATCGTCGTTCAAGAAACCTCTGCAAGCCATGCCGAATAGAAGCCAGCCCGAAATCTTCAATCCTCAGGCTATCCAAAGACAGAAAGAAGCAGTCGGCAGCATCATCAGCGGCTTTCAGCATGTTCACATTCTGCACCTCACAGCGAAAGAAAGCGTCGAGTGTGGGCACACTGAAGCCACTGAACAGGTAATGATTGGGATAGCTGAAGAGATATTGTACGGTGGTGACGTGCAGTCCAGTCTCCTCCTTCACCTCGCGCGCCACAGCCTCCTCAAGTGTCTCGCCAATATCTGCGAATCCACCGGGCAAGTCGAGTGTGCCCTTAGCAGGCTCCCGCCCGCGCCGCTCCACGAGCAACCTCCCCCTATCATCGGTAATGAAGGCCACTGTGGCCGCACTGGGATTCAGATAATAGACGAAGCCACAGTCAGCACAGCGGCGGCTTTTTTCGTCGTGATTCACAAAGTGTCGGCCTCCACATACGGGGCAGCACGCAAATTTGTCTAAGGGATGCATAGTTTTAATTAATGTTGTACAGAAATCTTTTATACGCGTTCTGAGGTGCAATGATAACAAAAATATGCTACCTTTGCAAGCAAAACCAAAATAACTTTAGATAGTATGAAGAAGATTACAAGACTACTGGCAGCAACGCTCCTGATGTTTCCCCTGATAGCGACAGCACAACGGACGTTTGAACTCAATCTATGGAATGGCAATGCCCCCTACCCGACCAGCGATACTCAAGATACGGCTAAAGTAAAGGTGTTCCTGCCCAACGAGAAGAAGGCGACAGGCCGTGCCATCGTCATCTGTCCGGGTGGCGCCTATCAATTTCTCTCGATGGAAGCGGAAGGAACCGACTGGGCCGCATGGTTCAACAACCAAGGCATCGCCGCCATCGTACTCAAATACCGCATGCCCCACGGACAAACCATGGCTCCCATCAGCGATGCCGAAGAAGCAGTGAGATTAGTGCGCCGCAATGCCTCGGCCTGGCATGTGGACAGCCGCCAGGTGGGCATCATGGGTTTCTCGGCCGGCGGCCATCTGGCCTCTACCATTGCCACTCACAGCAAAATGGAGGCAAAACCCAACTTTCAGGTGCTCTTCTACCCTGTCATCACCATGATGCCAGGCTACACGCATCAAGGCTCACACGACAACCTACTCGGCAAGGATGCCCACAAGAAAGAGGAACGCGAATACAGCAACGACCAACAGGTGAGCCGCGCCACGCCAAGGGCCTTCATCGCCCTCTGCGATGACGACGACGTGGTGCAACCCGCCAACGGCGCCAATTACTATATGGAGCTTTATCGCCACGACGTTCCGGCTTCGCTCCACATCTATCCCGGCGGCGGCCACGGCTGGGGCATGAGGCCCTCGTTCAAGTACCATGTGGAAATGCTCCTCGACCTCAAGGCCTGGCTCGAGAGTTTTTAGGCTCGGGCAACAGCAGGTATCCCCACCCGAAGTGGGGATACAGAACCTTTAGAAAGGCACATATTTAACACAATACTATGATAAAGAAAACAAGAAACTGGCTTGCCATCTTACTGATGGCTCTGCCTTTAAGCGTGAATGCACAGAAATCTTTTGAAGTGAACATCTGGCCCAACGGCACCCCGGTAAGCAATGGGGTGAAAGACGACGTGGCCAAGATGAACGTCAACCTGCCTGCCGACAAGGCTAACCACGGCCGTGCCGTGCTCATCTGTCCGGGCGGGGGCTATGGTGGTCTGGCCATGGACAATGAAGGCACCAACTGGATAGACTTCTTCCGCAATCAGGGCATTGCCGCCATCGTGCTCACCTACCGTATGCCTCACGGTGTGAAGGAAGTGCCTATTGGCGATGCCGAAGAGGCCATGCGCATCATACGCAGGCATGCGAAAGAATGGAACATCAACCCCAATGACATTGGCATCATGGGATCGTCGGCCGGAGGTCACCTGGCCTCCACTCTGTCAACGCACAGCAAGGCCGACGTCAGGCCCAATTTCCAGATTCTCTTCTATCCCGTCATCACCATGGATAAGAGTTACACCCACATGGGCTCCCACGACAATCTGCTCGGTAAGAACGCCTCAGCCAGTATGGAGCGCCTCTACAGCAATGACCTCCAGGTGACCCCGCAGACTCCACCAGCCTTCATCACGGTGGGGTCGAATGACCAGCTGGTGCCACCGATGAACAGCATCAACTACTACACGGCTCTGCTGCGCAATCATGTGCCGGCATCGATGATGGTCTATAACGAAGGACCTCACGGCTACGGCTCGCAGCGCTGGTTCCGCTACACGCTGGAGATGCAACTTGAGCTGAAAGCGTGGTTGGCCAGCTTCTAAAAAACATCAAAGGGCAGACCATGCTATTTCTAAGCACCGGTCTGCCCTCTTGATTCCGTCACTTTTTTGAGAAAGTTCTATAACTCTCTGATAATATATTCGATTTGGGTGTCCCAATAACGAAGAGAGGAAAAGAGATGAGTTTCCTCTATGATTTCTTCTTCCAGTGTCAATGCAACACCTCAAGTGCCCTCTTCACCACTGGATTCATCTCATTCATAATCTCAAAATACTCGCTCATATCCCATAGGTCGCGCGCTATGAGCGCCTTCATCTGGAGCTTCAGCACCTGAAGCGTGCGCTCAAGCTCCTTGTCGTCCTTAGGCTTTATCTTCTCTTTGTCACCTTTCGCCATCACCTCATCTATCAGTTCCTGGGGCACCGTGAAATTCTGCTTGAAAGCCTCGAAGGTGGGATACTTCTGGCGGAGCTCATTACGGTGGACATCCACATAGTGCAGGTTAGCGTTGATAATGATGCTCTTGGCCGCCAACTGACGGTATGTCGGAGGATAGAGTGTGGTGTCGAGGGGAACGAAATAGTCGGGCATGACTCCACCCCCGCCATACACCGTGCGGTGCTTGCGCAGCGTGGAGAACTTCAACGAATCGACAAAATGAATGCTGTCGGCACTATACAGCTCGCCATGCTTGAACCGCTTTTCGATATCCTCAGCATAGTCGCGAAGGTCGCCCTTCTCATACGGCTTCTGAATGCAGCGTCCCGACGGTGTGTAGTAGTGGGCTATGGTGAGCCGTATCATGGATCCATCCTCGAAGGGGACAGGACGCTGAACGAGACCCTTGCCGAAGGTACGCCGTCCGACCACCATGCCACGGTCCTGATCCTGAAGGGCTCCAGTGACAATCTCGGCAGCAGAGGCGGTATACTCGTTGACGAGTACGAGCACCTTGCCAGTCTGCAATTTGCCCTTTCCATCGGCTAAATACTCCTGGCGTCCCACACGCCGTCCCTGCATGTAGACCACAAGGTCGCCTTTCTGCAAGAATTCGTTGGCCACCTGCACAGCACTTTGGAGGAATCCTCCCCCATTCTCCTGCAGGTCAAGTATGAGATTCCTCATTCCTTTGGCCCTCAGCGAGTCGACACAAGTCATAAACTCCTTATAGGTGTTGGCTCCAAAGCTGCTGATACGGATGTAGCCCACGTGAGGCCGGATGATGTAGGAAGCATCGATGGTCTTCAAGGGTATCTTGGCTCTCTTGACGGTGAAGCGCAGTTTGTCGTTGATGCCTCGCCTGACCACTTGCAGTTCCACCTTCGTACCTCTTGGTCCTCTCAGTCGCCGCATTATCTCCTCCCTGCTCATTTTCACACCGGCAATGGCGGTATCGTTGACAGCCACAATGCGGTCACCGGCCAGGATTCCCACACGCTCCGAGGGGCCGTTGGGCACAGGCTGGATGACCAGCAGCGTGTCCTGCACGAGATTGAACTGCACTCCAATGCCATCAAAGCTGCCTTCGAGCGGCTCATTGAACGATTTCGTCTGCTTGGCCGTGGTATAAACAGAGTGAGGGTCAAGCTTTTCAAGCATACCCCGGATGGCATCATCCACAAGCTTATGCTCATCAATGCTGTCGACATAGAGATTGGCTATCTGCAATTCGGCTATCTGCAGCTTGCGCAAAGGCGAGTCCTTACCGAAATTGATTCTGAGCTGTGCGCTGGTGCACAAAGGCAGGAATACAAATACTAACAGGGGCAAGAAGGCCGCGACCTTCTTGGCAGTGGATGTGATATTCATTGTTCTATATTATTTGCTGATAGTTCGGGAGCTACTCTCCCTGCTGCTCCTCAGGCAGGTCCTCCTCAATGACCAGATTGTCAATAATGAAGTTCTGCCGTTCCATGCTGTTCTTGCCCATATAGTATTCGAGCAGTTTCTGCACCTGGTCGTTCTTGTGCAGTGTCACCTGCTCAAGACGCATGTCAGGCCCGATGAAATGGACAAATTCTCCGGGTGAGATCTCACCGAGACCCTTAAAGCGGGTTATCTCAGGGTCAGGGCCAAGGCTGCTGATAGCCTTGCGGCGTTCCTCATCGCTGTAACAGTAGAGCGTAATGAAGTCACTCTTCTTATCGTTCTTCGTGAGTTTGGCATCATAGTCGGCGATAACCTTCTTGTCCTTAATCTTCGACCGCCGGTTGCGCACTCTGAAGAGCGGCGTCTGGAGCACAAAGACATGTCCCTTCTTGATGAGTTCCGGATAGAACTGAAGGAAGAAAGTGATGATGAGCAGACGGATGTGCATGCCGTCGACATCGGCATCGGTAGCCACAATCACCTTATTATATCGTAAGTCGTCGAGCCCGTCCTCGATGTTGAGCGCAGCCTGCAACAGATTGAACTCCTCGTTCTCGTAGACCACCTTTTTGGTGAGTCCGAAGGAATTGAGCGGCTTTCCCCTGAGCGAGAAAACCGCCTGCGTGTTGACATCCCGGCTCTTGGTGATGCTTCCGCTTGCAGAGTCGCCCTCGGTGATAAAGATGGACGACTCCTCCTTGCGGTCGTTGCGGGCATCGTTGAAATGGATGCGGCAATCGCGCAGTTTCCGATTGTGAAGGCTGGCCTTCTTGGCCCGCTCGCGTGCCAGCTTAGTGACACCGGCCATGGCCTTGCGCTCGTGCTCGCTCTCTTTGATTTTGGCCTCCATGATGTCGGCACAGTCCTCCTTATGGATATGGAGATAGTTGTCGACTTCGCGCTTGATGAAGTCGCCCACATACTTGTTGATAGTGTCGCCACCCGGTGCCATAAGCGTGGAGCCCAGCTTTATCTTGGTCTGACTCTCGAAGACCGGCTCCTCCACGTTGATGGCGATGGCGGCCACGATACCATTGCGGATGTCAGCATACTCATATTTTCCAAAGAACTCTTTAATGGTCCGGGCGATATGCTCCTTGAAGGCTGTCTGATGAGTGCCGCCCTGCGTGGTGTGCTGACCGTTGACAAAGGAATAATACTCCTCACCATACTGATTGGTGTGTGTGAAGGCAATCTCGATATCCTCGCCCTTAATATGAACAATGGGGTAAAGGCCGTCGGTCGTCATGTTGTCCGACAGCAGATCCTGCAAACCGTTCCTACTGCGGATGCGGCGCCCGTTGTACATGATGGTGAGCCCCGAATTCAGATAAGTGTAGTTGCGGAGCATCGTCTCCACGATGTCGTCGTGGAAGCTGTAGTTCTTGAAGAGGGTGTTGTCGGGCTCAAAGAAGATGTAAGTACCCGTCTCATCCTCCGTAGGTTCCGTGCTGTCTTGCTTCTTGGCGCCCCTTTCGAAGAGGAGGCTGCGCACTTTGCCCTCGCGAAAGGACTTCACCTCAAAGCGCGAGCTGAGGGCATTGACCGCCTTGATACCCACGCCATTAAGGCCGACGCTCTTCTTGAACGCCTTGGAATCGTATTTGCCACCGGTATTCAGCACGCTCACGGCTTCTACGAGCTTTCCCTGTGGGATGCCGCGCCCATAGTCGCGCACGGTTACGCGGAGGTTGTCCTCAATGTCAACCTCTATTCTGTCACCGGCATTCATCTTGAACTCATCAATAGAATTATCAATCACCTCCTTCAGCAGCACGTAGATGCCGTCCTCCGGCAGTGAGCCGTCGCCCAGGCGTCCGATATACATACCGGGGCGCGTGCGCACGTGCTCCATGTCGCTCAGGTGGCGGATATTGTCGTCAGTATAGCTCACAGCAGGCTTCTGGGCCGCTGCTTCGTTATCATTGATATGCTTGTCGTCCATGTTTCTGATGTTATAGACTGTTATTTATCACTGCCAATCCATTTACGGTAGCAGCGGCGGCGCTTGTGGTTGATGGGATTGAGCGCTCCCCACTGTCCTTGGACACCTTCATTGCCCTCCATTTCCACTTGGGTCTCTCCCCACTTAAAGCCATACTGGATGTAGCGGGGAATGAGGTCGGCAAAGAGGATGGCGTTAGCGCCCTTGGCTCGGTACTCGGGCAGGAAGCCAATGAGCAGGAGGTCGACACCCTCGGTCTTATGCCACTTGATGGCCCTTAGCAGATGCCACCAGCCAAAGGGGAGCAGGCGTCCGCGGTGACACTTCTGCAGCGCGCGTGAAAGCGAGGGAATCGTGATGCCCAACCCTGCCAAGGCATCATCCTTATTGCCATCTACAATCAGCGTTATCAGATTGAGGTCGACCAGCGGGAAATACATGTTCACATACTGGTCGATTTGCCGTTCCGAGAGCTGAGAATAACCATAGAGATCCTTATACGTCTCATTGATGAGCCTGAAAATCTTGTGCCCCCACCCTCCTTCGAAGACATCCTTGCGCGTGAGCTTCTTCACGTGGAGATTATAACGGCGCTCCACCATGGAGGCTATCTTCGAGTATTTCGCCGGCACTTCCTTGGGCACCGGCAGATAGTACTCCACGTAGTCGTTGTCCTTCTCGAAGTTGCCGAGCCGCTCCATGAGCTTGGGATAGTATTCGTAATTATAGATAGTGGGCATGGTGCCGAGCTTGTCGAAGCCCCATGTAAGCATGCCCTCAGGGTCCATGTCAGAGAAGCCGAGAGGCCCCACGATCTCCTGCATGCCATTGGCCCTGCCATAGTCCTCGACAGCCTGCATGAGGGCGCGGAGCACCTCAAGGTCGTTGACAAAGTCGATCCAGCCGAACCTCACCGTCTTGCGTCCCCAGCGCTCATTGGCCCTGGAATTGATGATGGCAGCGACGCGGCCCACCAGGTCACCGTCCTTATAAGCCAGATAGTATTCAGCTGAGCAAAAATCGAAAGCTGCGTTATGCTTCTTGTCCAAGGTGTTGAACTCATCAGTGAAGAGGTTGGGCACGTCATAGGGGTTGCCCTCATATAAATCGTAGTGAAAATCAATGAATGTCCGAAGGTCTTCCTTCGTTCTGACTCTCTTAATCGTTACTGATGTCATGCTTATTGCGGATTAATCTTAAACATGCAAAAGTAGGAAATAAATGGCACAAAGCCGAAAGATTCGCTCACTTTTTGCAAATAATTAAGGTATGTCGGCCATTGGAGAGCGTGGTGGCAAAGATATAGAGGTCGCCTCCATCCTTAAGATGAAGCTTCCTCCGGAGGCTCTCGGCAGTCATGGGAAAATTGCGAACGCTCACGTTGGCCTGGCCGACACCCTGAAGGGCAGCACGCAACTCGCGCTTGTTCATGCTCGTGACACGAAGTATGCGGAAGCCTCGTCCGGGAAAGCCTTCCACAGGCTGCTCACTGAGAAAGAGATGCGAGTTGGCACTGACGGGAGACAGCTGCCAATGGGCAGCCACCTGATTGAAGCATGCTGCTTTCATGACTGCGGCATTGGGCTCATAGAGACAGTAGCCCTCAATGGGTGAGGCACTGTCGGCGACTGCGACGGAAGCAGCGGGCGAAAAGTCAAAAGTGGAAGTGTCGTTATGGCAGAAAATGCGCAGCCCCTGATGCGCTTTCGACAGCACGGCCAGCAGCTCCTTGCACTCATTGCCCACCGCCACGGCATGGAGCTCGGCGACAAAGGCTGCACCCAGCTCTTCTACGACCCGATGGAGGTCGAGCATGGGCGAAAGCTTCAGCATCACCAGCTGACCTTTGGAGAGCAGGGCTTCGAGCAGTTGGAGCACGTCGGGCTGACAGTCGCTGATGGCAAAGGTGCGCCCGCCATAGCTATTGCGACGCGCGGGGTCGAGGAAGAAGAGGCTGGCTGAGGACGTGGCGCTGAGGAAATGCTCGGCACTGGCACTGACGACCTCCGCATGCTCCAGGCCGAGAAGGGCAAGATTATGACGGGCCAGCTCACACAGCGAGGCATCCTGCTCCACATAGACTGCCTTACGGAAAAGCGGAGCGAGAAAAGAGAAGTCGACACCGAAGCCCCCTGTGAGGTCGACGAGCAGACGGCGGGAGTCGCTGTTCAGCAATCGGGCCACAATAGCAGCCTTATAACCTGCCGTCTCGGCCGAGGAGCACTGCTCCATGTTGAGGTGACGAGGATAGAGGATACCTTCGACACCGGCACAGGGCAGATGCTTGCTGCGCGCTTTCTGCCAACCTTCAATCTGGCATAGCGCCTGTTGAAGATTGACCGAAGCATCGTGAGAGCCACGAAGCGCAAGCTGCCTCACGTCGTCGCGGCGGTGGCAGGCTATGAACTGCAACGTGGCAGCATTGATACCGATGGAATCGCTATTTTCGGGTGATGTCGATGGCATCAAGAGGCTTATTAGTGGTGATATAGTCGACGCCATCCTTAGCGAACTCCTTGATGTCCTTTCGGCTGTTCACCGTCCACACGTTGGTCGTCATGCCGAGCTTGTGGGCCTGGCCAATCCATTCCGGATGCTTGCGGAGCACGTTCATATGATAGTCGATGCCCGTGATGCCCATGGCGTGGAGCTGCTCCGGCGAGAGCTCCCCGTTGAGGTAGGCCACCTTGGCTCCGGGGTCGTCGGCCACTATCTCCTTGCAGGCGTCGAGACTGAAAGAGATGTACTCCACCTTGTCCTGCACCCCATACTTGCGGACCTGCTTCACAGCGAGCTGAGCGGCGGCGCGGCTCTGTAAGGCTGTAGCATGGGGCTTCACCTCGATGATGAGCTTTGTGCAACTCTTGCTCTTGCGCATGATTTTCAGAAAGTCCTTGAGCTGGGATATGCGCTCGCCGTTCTCCAGCTTGAGCTTCTTGCACTGCTTATAGGCAGAGGTCTGAAACGTGACACCATTGCGTTGCGGGTCATGGTTCACCATGAGATGGCCATCCTTAGTGAGCCAGATATCGGTCTCCGAACCATAGATACTGAGTGCCAAGGCCTTGCGAAGCGAGGTCTGCGAGTTCTGTGCCGACCCGGGAGTATCCCAATATCCCCGGTGAGCGATGACTCTCTCCTGTGCATGGACCGCGGAGCCCATGCCCGCGAGTGCAATGAAGAGGAATAAAAGAAACTGTTTTCTCATTATATATATAGATTAAGTCTCACTTCTTCTCGTCCAGCGAGGCAGCGTCCTGAATGCGGCGCAACAGGGCAAGGGCCTCGTCCTCATTGTGCTCCATGACAGCCCTTTCACCAGGCCCCTTGTCGTTGATGCCGCAGAGATGGAGCACACCATGTATGAGCACCCGATGGAACTCATCCTCATAGCTCTTATGGAACTTCTCGGCATTCGAGCGCACCGTGTCGAGCGATATCACGATGTCACCGTTGATGACATTGCCCTCGTCGTAGTCGAAGGTAATGATGTCGGTGTAGTAGTCATGGCCGAGATACTGATTGTTGACTTCCAGGATTTTCTCATCATCGACGAACATATACCCCACTTCGCCCACCTTGCGGCCATGACCTGCGGCCACGGCTCTTATCCATTTATTGGCGATGCGCCTTTTGAACTTGGGCATTGAGATGCCGTCTGCATTGTAAGTAATCATTGGGATGTTGGTTTATTATTGCTTATCTGTCTTCTTTGGAATCATCCAGCTATAGTCCTTGCCAAACTTCATGAGTGTGCGCACGGCCGTCGACGACACGCATTCCCACTCAGGTTCAGTGAAGAGCAGCAGGGTTTCGATGCCGCCCATCCGCTTGTTGAAGGCCGCCTGCGCCCGCTCGTACTCCATGTCCTGCACGTTGCGGATGCCCTTCACGATGACCGTGGCATCCACGCGGTGAGCCAGGTCGACAGCAAAGTCGTCGTAGCTGGTCACTTCGACCTTTGGCTCCTCGCTATAGAGTTTGCTGATAGCATCCACCCGCTCGCCGACCGTGAACAGGGTGTGCTTATCGGGATTGACGCCCACTCCGATGAAAATCCGGTCGAACAGGGGAAGGAGGCGCCGGACGATGTTGTCGTGACCCACGGTGAAAGGGTCGAAAGTGCCTACAAAGAGTGCCGTTGACATCTTAATATTTCTTTATTCATTGTCCACTGAAGAGATCCTGCTGCAAGCCGTCCGGAGCATACTGGTTACGGCCGAGATGCTCGTAGGCCAAGGCTGTAGCCACACGGCCGCGCGGAGTGCGCTTGACGAAGCCTTCCATGATGAGGAAGGGCTCATAGACTTCTTCCACGGTGCCCGTGTCCTCACCAATGGCTGTGGCTATGGTGCTCAGTCCCACAGGACCCCCGTGGAACTTATCGATGATGGTGAG
>ONMG01000062.1 GCA_900318855.1 uncultured Prevotella sp. | reverse complement strand
AGAGGAGAGTTGCTGTTTCATGCTATAAAGGTACGAAATATTTTTGAGGTGAGCAAATTGTTGGGAGAGTTTTGCAGAGGTCTCAGATAATCTAAGTTGTTTATAATATGCGTATCGATCATGTAGCACTCTACTGCCGCGACCTGGAGGGTATGCGGGCATTTTTCTTGAAGTATTTCGATGCTTCCAGCAACGACAAGTATCACAATTCCCGCACGGGACTGTCCACCTATATTCTCTCTTTCAATGAGGGCAGTTGCCGACTGGAACTGATGAACCGGCCGGATATGGTAGAAGTGGATGCGGCCAATAACAACACAGGGTTCATCCATCTGTCGTTCAGCATAGGAAGCAAGGAGATGGTGGATAAGAAAACTTTGGAGCTCTCGCAAGCAGGCTATACTGTTGTCAGTGGGCCCCGCACCACAGGCGACGGCTACTACGAGAGTTGCGTCCTGGGACCGGAGAATATCCAGATAAAGATAACGGTATAACAAGAAAACAAGTCACACAGGCCTATGTCACACAAAATAGTGTGACACAAACTTGTGTGACTTTTAACCTACATGTTCCTATTTTAGTTTGTTGTATTCCTCGTCGTCCACTGGCTCAAGCCATTCGTTGCTGACGTTCTCGCCGGGAACGGGCATAGCCAAATGAGCGAACCAACTGTCACGGGCGGCACCATGCCAGTGCTTCACGTTGGCGGGAATGTTCACCACGTCGCCGGGCAACAACTGGCGTGCAGGTTTGCCCCACTCCTGGTACCAGCCACGGCCGGCCACGCAGACGAGGAGCTGGCCGCCGCCTTTTGTGGCGTGGTGGATGTGCCAGTTGTTGCGGCAACCGGGCTCGAAGGTGACGTTGTGGATGGGAATCTGCTCCGTAGAGACGGGGGCAAGATAGCTCTGTCCGATGAAATACTTGGCGTAAGCGATGTTGGGATCTCCGATGGGGAATATCATCTCGCGCTGGAACTGTGCCTTAGCGTCTGCCGTGGTGTCGCTGTCGTCGCCCCACACCTCCTTGGCCTGACGGAAGGCTGCCCATGCTTTGGGCCAACCAGCGTAGAAGGCGATGTGGGTGAGCACCTCGGCAATCTCCTGCCGCGTGATGCCGTTGGCCTTGGCGTTCTGCAGGTGAAAGGACAGACTGCTGTCGGTCATGCCCATGCTCACGAGTGCTACTACGGTAATAAGGCTGCGGTCACGGAGTGAGAGTTCGTCCTGCCGGTTCCACACTTGTCCAAAGAGTACGTCGTCGTTGAGTTCGGCGAACTTCGGTGCAAAGTCGCCTAACTGCTTGCGGCCCGCGTCCTGCTTGATCGTTTTCTTTTCCATATTGATAACTGATTTCTTTTCTGATGAAGTTTGAGCATTGGCATGCAGCATAAGGCAGACCAAGAGGAGAGCAAATAATGTCCGTGCCATTTGCCATTCTGTTTATTTCAGATACTTATTGAGGAACTCTGTGATACGGTCAAATGGTATCTTGTCCATCTGGTCGTAGAGATCGGTGTGCGTGGCATCGGGAACGATGATGAGCTGCTTGTTGTCGCCCTTGAGCTTCTTGAACGTATCTTCGCCCATGTAGCGGCTGTGAGCCTTCTCACCGTGAACGATGAGCACAGCATTTCGCAGGTCTTCGGGATGAGCTAAGATGTTGTTGTTCATCCATCCCGTCTGAGCCTGGAGCATCCAACCACCATTGGAGTTAACCGACCGCTTGTGATAGCCGCGCTTGGTCTTGTAGTAAGCCGAATACTGCTGTACGAAGTCAGGCTCCTTGCCCGTCAACTGATCCACGGGGATGCAGCCTCCGGCACGTTGCTGAAGACCGGTTGTGTATTCCTTGGTACGCAGAGCGGCAATCTGCTCCTTGGCCTTGTAGCGGTCGTCGGCGGTGCCCTTGTCGAAATAGCCCCATGCACCCACACGCGGCATGTCGTACATCGTGCTGGTCACCGTAGCCTTGATGCGCGGGTCGTTGGCAGCAGCGTTGAGAGCGATGCCACCCCATCCGCAGATACCTATGATGCCTATGCGATTGGCATCCACATCAGGCCGGTTGCTCAAATAGTCGACGGCAGCCTGATAATCCTCGGTATTGATGTCGAGCGAGAAGACATCCCGTGGCTGCCCGATGCTCTCGCCGGTGAACGACGGGTCGAAGGCGATGGCCAGGAAACCACGCTCGGCGAGCGTCTGAGCATAGAGACCCGACGACTGTTCTTTCACCGCACCGAAGGGTCCGCAAACGGCAATGGCGGTGAGACGGCCTTGCATATTCTTAGGTTTATAGACATCGGCAGCGAGTTCTAAGCCGAAATGATTGTGGAAGGAGACCTTCTTATGGT
>ONMG01000073.1 GCA_900318855.1 uncultured Prevotella sp. | reverse complement strand
CGGCTTCGACTATCTCTATGTGGAGCAGGGCAACGACGTGTCACGATTGGTAGAGGCTTTCCGCAAGGTGAAAGACATCGACCACCCCATTGTGGTACACATACACACCGAGAAAGGACATGGCTACGCTCCCGCCGTAGCCGACAAAGAGCGGTGGCACTGGAATATGCCATTCAATATCGAGGACGGCAGTCTGCGTAACCCCTCACAAGGCGGAGAGTCGATGACAATGTTGCTTGGCGACTGGCTCTTCGAGGAGATGAAGCGTGACAAGAAGCTCGTGGCCATCGCCGCCGCTGTGCCTGCCGCCATCGGCTTCACCAAGGAGCGCAGAGAAGCAGCCGGAAAGCAGTTTGTCGACGTGGGCATAGCCGAGGAAGAGGGTGTCGCCCTGGCTTCGGCAATGGCCAAGCGAGGTGCGCATCCCGTGTTCAGCACGTATGCCACCTTCTTGCAGCGCACCTACGACCAGCTGGCACAGGACCTTGCCGTCAATGGAAATCCCGCTGTCATCAACGTGCTCGGTGCCAGTGTGTATGGCATGAACGATTTCACGCACATCTGCTTCTTCGACATCTCCATGATCAGCCACATCCCCAATCTGGTCTATCTCGCTCCTACCACTTGGGAAGAGCTCTGCGCCATGGAGAGTTGGGCAATCCGTCAGGAGCAGTATTCGGTGGCGATCCGTGTGCCTGCCTTTGGTGTGGCTCACTCGACAGAGGACGTGGACAGCGACTACAGCAGTCTTAACAAGGCTGTGGTAGCACATCGGGGTAGCAACGTGGCCATCATCGCCGTGGGCGACTTTTTCCAAAAGGGTGAGGCCGTCAGACAACTGTTGGCTCAAAACGGCATCGACGCCACACTCGTCAATCCCCGGTATCTCTCCGGTCTCGATGAACAACTCTTTGAGGAACTGAAAGCCGATCATAGCCTTGTAGCCACCATCGAGGACGGATGCCTTGACGGAGGATATGGTGAGACCGTGGCGCGCTTCTATGGACCTTCAAGCGTGCGCGTGCTCAACTTCGGTGTACGCAAGATGCTTTACGACCGCTACGACGTGGACCAGTTGCTCACAGACAATCATCTGCAAGACCAGCAAATCGCGGAAGACATCATGCAGGCTCTCAAGAGCAAATAATGGCGTAGACACTCTTCTGCGACTTTTCTCACCATTTCGCAATGATTCGCAAGTAATTCTCTCCTTCTCAAATTCTGATTCCTTTTGTCTCAAGAACTTGAGAAGAAGAGATTTTTTCTTTCCGCATAGATTCATTTACAGGAAACATAAAGTTGCTCTATGTGGCATCCAATGCCTATGAGGAAGTAGGACTTGACAAGCTTGACAGCTTTTGCCATGAGTATGAGAATCTGCCAAGAGGCTATGTCACCCGATGCTTTAATGCACTGATGTATGCCATTCCCTCTCTCATCGGCGAGCACAAACGCGTGAAAACTCCTATTGGCAGTTTCTACATCAAGCCTCAGCTCCTGAGAACAATGACAGAGGATGAGGTAGTAACAGCTAAATACATTTGGCTGAGTGGTATAGACTTTCGCCCAACAAAGGAGTTCCGGGAGGCTGTGCTGCGACAGTTTCAGAGCATTCAGATAGATCGCCGCCATCATCCGATGGACACCAATTACTACAGCCAGCGCAATGCTGAACTTGAAAGTTGTCTGTCGTCAGATGCCAACGGCAACCGCTTTGTCACAGTGAACGAATATAGCCAAGCTACCGGACTAAGCGCCCATTCGGCAAGGAAGTGCCTTGAGAACATGACAAAAGGCGACAACCCTATTCTGCAAAAGACGAAGATTGGCACTACCAACGTCTATACCGAGATTTAGCATTTTCACCGCTCGATTTAGGTGACTGACAAAGGATCGTTTGCTGCGTAGCTCTTGATGATTTGCTACGTAACGAACGATCTTTTTCTATAGCATTACAATATCAGGACCGTTGCTTTTACCCCTTAAGACCGTAGCATCAGCCCCTCAAGACCTTGGATTTTACCTCACAAGAACCAAGGAGCAGAGCAGCCAAGGCCTATGCTTGGTCAACTTATGATGGGCTTCTATGTGGATTGCATCCAAACATTGACTAACTAATCGATTATAGATTTAGTTCGAAACCCTTTAAATCCTTTGTGTCTGCTAGGTGGTTGATGCGTGAAGATAAAGGTGAAGGACAATGGTCATGAACAGACTTTCACTCCCAACGGAGCTCTGAGGCTAAAGCTACGGGATCGCCTTGCGAGCAAGCTCGACGGCTGTCCCGTAGTTTTATCCTCACCCTTTACGGGGCCCAAGCCTGCCCATGACGAAAATCGCTGGCGCGTAAAATTGCGCCTCGGCGCATAAAATTTGATAGCGATGGACTTGCACTCAATGATATTGTCACGGGCCATCTTCACGCCCCTGTCCATGTTGATGTAGCTGGAGAGTAGTTCTCCGTCGGAAAATGGAGACAAGTGATCACCTGCCTTAAATGGCCGAGGAAAAATACACAGTCGAAGGTAATTTCCAAAAGATTTCTATCTCTCACTCGCAATATTTTTGTAACTTTGACCCACTAAGCCTACAAATGTTCTTATAATGGAAGCATGCATCTATGACAATATAAACGACAAGTTCGAGGACGGACTAAAGCAGATGATGGACAATCCGCTCGTCAAGTGTGTTGACTTCTGCGTTGGCTCCTTCAACCTTCGTGGTTGGGAGCGCATCATAGATCAGGTTATTGATAACAGCCAGTTCGGCGGCAGGACGACTTAATGATGGTGGCGACGGAAAGGATAACCGCATTTGTGGAATTGCCGACATGCGAGAGGAATTGCGACTGATACATACTGCTCATCCGGCAGTGCCAGTTGTTATAGGCCGATTAGCCGACAAGACAAAAAACCATGGCGATAACATTATGGAGAGCGAATCTTATCTTGCGGCATGGTTCGCTTATTGGCTCAAAAACGACAAGTCGGCTGGCAAGGCTTTCATGGGTAGCAGTCCGGAGATGAAAAGCAATCCTCGATGGCGCGATGTAGAATGTGTGGCAAATATCAAATACTGATGGTTGAGCGAATAAGATTAATCCTATGATTTATAAAGATTTGTTTGTAGATTTCGACGATACGCTCTACGACACTCACGGCAACAGTATGATAGCGCTGAAGAAGCTCTTCGACGAGCGGCATTGGGAGCGAATCATGCCGTCCTACGAAGCGTTCAGAGACGCGTACTTTGCAACAAACGTTGATGTCTGGGCGAAATATGCCCATGGCGAGATAGACCGTGACACGCTGATCGTGGAGCGCTATCGCCGACCGGTTACAGAGATGGTGAAGGCATGCGGCGGCGACACGTCGTGGATTAACCCGGAGTGGTGCGTTGCTGCCAGTGACCGTTATGGCGATATCATATCGCAGGAACCTGGTACCGTACCGGGAGCGAAAGAGCTCTTGGACTATCTCAGAGGCAAAGGCTACCGGCTGCATGTCTGTAGCAATGGCTTTCACGAGGTGCAGTTCCGTAAACTGAAGTCCGCAGGATTAGAGGACTATTTCACTACTATCATCCTTAGTGAGGATGCCGGTGCCAACAAACCCCGCAAGGAGTTCTTTGACTACGCTTTTGCCAAGACGGGTGCGCAGTGCGAGACGACCATCATGATTGGCGATCACTATGACACGGACATTGCCGGAGCCATCAATGCAGGATTGGACACCATCTTCTTCAACCGCTGGAATGTTGACCCGCAGTGCTTGAACCGACAACCGAACTATATCGTCGACAAGCTGATTGAGATAGAGACAATCTTATGAATGCTACGGTTACTGAGAAAAGATGTGAGCAGAAACCATCGGGAGCTTTTCCTTGATTGTTGGGAAATACTTAACTTAGCGCAGGTAACCGCAGAGAAATGTCATTATCTGCATTTTTCTGTACTTAAAGATGTAGATATGCCAACCATACGGAGTTTAAGGGCAGTGTGGCAGGAAATGCAATACTGCAATTGTTGATGACCTTGCTCAACGGAGACATTCCTCACTACTGGTAGCCTGACAGCCGGGCTGAGATGGAATTTGTGCCGTACCATGAGACAGACATCATCTCCGTGGAGGAAAAGGCCGAAAATTGCGTAAGCGGTCGAAGCCTCTCTGTGTACAAAGACCGTCTTCCTGACTTCATCAATGCGTCAACCTTAATTGACACAAGTGATATTTTTATGTAAGTAACGAAAGCAGGAAAGCGCATCCTACTTTGACAATAGCCAGTAAAACCTCCTTGCTGTGATAGGCTTTGCGCCCTTAGTTTCTTCTACGGTGCCGTCCCAGCTCCGAAGCGGTGCTTCGGCAATCCGGCGCTGAACAAGAAACAGCCTTCGTGCCTCAGACCCAGCATCAGAGCAAGAAAAACCCTGAAACTAAGCTGGTGCAGTGGTTGCGAGTCAGAAAATCAAGTCTCTATTTAAAATAGAGGTCGCTCTCCACTTGCGCTACCGTTTTCCGTTGGTCAGCTTTCTGCTTGCTGACAGTTAGCTGTCCGTCGGTTTGAACAGTCAGAATCCCTATTCCTGTACTGCCATCCGTAAAGGTCAGGACACAAGCTGCATGAGCCGGCCGTTTGGGTTGGAACAGCTGAGGAACGGTGCCCAAGGCGAATGAGGCCTCACGGCCGGTTTTGTGTTCCACTGTAGCATCAATATGCAGGTGACTGCTTTGGTCTATCTCTGGGCGCAGTGACACGTTGTTGTCACCTATCGTAGCCCAGCAGTCTTGAAGGCCTATACCCGATGCGGCATGGAGCGGATAGCGCCCCCATGAGCCAATGATGTTGGAACCGTAGAAGCAGTCGCGGAATTGTATGCGATTCTCGTCAATGTTCGAAAGATAGGTCTTTATATCGCCTCCATTGAAATTGCAGCCATAGGCAGTGATGTTGCAGGTCTGAGCCAGTTCGGGTTTGCTGAAGTTGAAGAGGGTCGCGGCAGTCTTTGTATCGTAGACGCTGGAGTTGTTGAGATGGTGGCAGCCTATGAGTTTCATGATGGTGAAGCCATGCATGTTGTAGCCTTTTTGCGAAGTGTCGCAGTAGCCTTCGTTGAGCAGTACGAGTCCGCTGACATCAAAGAAAGTGGAACCTTCAGCGTGAGAGAGCATCCATGCGTGAATCTTATCGAAGAAGTTGGTGCCGTTGGTCTTTTGATAAACGGCGGTGTGAGCGTCAATAACAACGATGTTGCTGAAATGCGAGTCACCCGTTTCGAGATAAAGTCCATAGGAATCGCGGTCGGAGAGACATTGAAAGTGAGAGTTTGTGACGAACACTTCGTAGCCGTCAACAAGGTGAAAAGCCTTAGTAGGACAGTTGCGCACCATGAGTTTGTCGAACAAGGTCTTTACTCCTTCATTGAGTTGTATGCCACCAGCTATGCCGTTGCAGTCGAGCAGCAAGTCGTTGTAGACCGTCTTATGCCTAATTTTGAACTCGTTGCTGGTGTAGGAGCCATTGTCGATCTTCATCATGTAGTCCATGGCTTTCACGGCTTTTATTTCCGCACCACCGAAGTTCAGTTCGAAAAGGGCTGAGCGGCTGAGGTCGAGTGGACGGCTGATGGCATAGATGCGTCCACGAGTAGATCGCAGCGTGCGTCCTTGGGTGCGGCAGTAGTCGATGGCCCGCTGCAAGGCTTCTGTGTCGTCAGTCACACTGTCGCCGCGGCAGCCGAAATCTTCGGGTGTTACCCAGTATCCGTCATGCGGCTGAAAAGAAGTGTTTTTACTCGTCTTTGTTTGTGCTAGCCCAGTCAAGGTTAGCAGTGAGAATGCCAGTAATAGTAAGTGACTCATAGTCATAGGATATAATTTTTGGCAAAGATAGTGCAAACGAAGGGAATGACAAAGAAAAACGAAGTTTTTCTTTTCATTCCTGAGTGCAGCCT
>ONMG01000083.1 GCA_900318855.1 uncultured Prevotella sp. | reverse complement strand
CACCACGGAATCGCTCCAGGTGCGGCCACCGTCGGCGCTCGTGCGCATCACCTCATTGATTTGGAACAGACCATTGCGGTTGCTGTATCCGATATCGGTCTTGCTGATGCGATAGTCGCACACGGCCAGAATCCGACCGTCGCGCGTCACAGCAAGAGCAGGGATACGGAATGGCACCGCACTTACGTCGTTATTGAACACTACCCGCGCCTGCGAGCGGTTGTCGGCCGCCATCGGCCCGACCCCATAAAGGCTCAGGAAGAGGGCAAGCAGAAGAGAGAAAGTCCTATTCATCATTATTGGATTAGTAGATATGTAATAGCTTGTCGGAGGCCGGAAGGGTCAATGCGGCATGTGGCTGAGAGCAACCAGCATGAGCATGATGACGGCCTGCTGCCGACCGAAATGACCGGCAAACGCATGCAGCGCCTTCGAGATGTGACGCTCCACAACCTTCACCGAGATGCCCTCGTGCTCGGCTATCTCGCGGTTCTTCTTACCGTAGAAACGGCTCTGTGCGAAAATCTCACGCGTGCGGGGAGGCAGCTTAGCCATCACTCCGTCGATTTCGCGGTTGAGCTCGTCGAAGAGCAGACTGTCTTCGGGATTGCCCGTGAAGTCGAGTGAATAGAGTTCCTCGGCTTTCCCTGCCGCGCTGCCCGACTCATAGGTGCGGTGACGGCCAAGGCGCCGCAACTCGTTGAGGCAGCTGTTGCGCACGATGGTGAAGAGGAAGGCCTGCGGCGACTCCACCTGGGGCAAACCATCACGCTGCTCCCATATGCGCAGGAAGCAAGTCTGCACGATGTCGGCCACGGTCTCAGGCTCTTCGATGAAGCGCATAGCGAAATTACGAAGGCGCGGCGAATAGGTCTTGAAGAAATATTCGAACGCCCGACTGTCGCCGTCCCTAATGGCCGCCAACAACTCTTCGTTATTTGTATAGCGTAACATCACAGTACCCTTATATCCTGCAAACTTACAAAAAATATTTGAAGAAATTAGGGATATCAGGAGAAAAATTTTCACCGCTTCGATGCAGATAGCAAAAAGTTGTGGTTGAACGGCGCTCTCTTGACGCTGCACAGCCCCTCCCTCCGCTCTCCCTGGCACCTTCGGTTTCGGCTTGCGATGGCTGGCCTCGCTGAACGTTATGACCATGGGGACAGCATGCGTACGGCATATGGCGTACATAGCTCCGCCAATTGGCGTACGTAGCTCCGGCATATGGCGTAGATGTCTCCGCCAATTGGCGTAACATCCGGCGCCCTTGGGGCTCGGCGTTCCAAAGTTACCGGTTTTTAACCGGTTCAGCCGGGGTTCACAACGTGCTGAACCTTTGCCGTATCGGACAATACAGCCCGACCGTAATCATCTTTTTGTTAACATAGCTGATGTTGCTGCCACGGACGATCACGGACGCTTCACGGACTTGTCTTTGCCCAGATGAGGGTGGATGTGAGGGGGCTGCTGTGTTCTGCGCATAGATGCCCTTTCGGAGCACTCACCTCATCTCTGTCTTTACACACAGACAGGGAATAATAGAAAAAGGCTCCCCCTGCCAAAACAGAGAGGAGCCTCAAAAAGCTTTACTCAAGGATGATTACTTGACCACCACCTTGCGGCTGCGGATTACGCGTGCACTCTCCATCTTCACGATGTAAGTGCCGGGAGCGAGCTGAGCCGTTGTGGGAGCCTGAGCGAAGTAGTTCACAAGCTTGCCATCCACGGTGTAGACCCAAGCCTTCTCAACGTTGGCAAACACGAGGCTGCCATTCTCAACGCTTACGTTCGAAGCCGAGGAGACGCTTGTGTTCTCGATGCCGGTAGCAGGACCGTGGATACCATCGGGCTCGTCGGCAACACCCTGGTCGTGAGTATCGACCGGAGCAGGACGCTGCTCGTTGGTACCCGTGATGTCGAGACCGAAGTCGATGGAGAAGCCCTTCGAAGTGTATCCGGTTGGTCCGGGATGAGCAAACCATGCATCCGAGAAGACGATGCGCAGGCAGCTCTGCCCCGTACGTGCATTCTCAGGAATAGTGAACGAGAAGGTGTAAGGAGCCTGGTCGAGTTCTGGCGTACCCGCACGCACTGTTCCTGCCTCCATCACAGTTTCGTCGGAGCCGGTGAAAGCCTTGTCGCCGTCGTAGTCGGCATAACCCTTGGCGAGACAGTAGCGTAGACCGTCTTTAGTTCCGCCGGCCGTCCAAGTGAACTGGATGGTCTGACCTTGCTTAGCCTTGATGACATAGTCGGTAGCATCCACGTAGTTGGTGCTGTCGGCAGCCGTGTAGTAGCCTAAAACGCGAGGCTCACGGGAGTAGTTCAGGTTCTGTTCGGCACCGGTGGTAGTGGCAGCAAGGAAGTAGCGGGTCTTCAGAGCGTTGGCAAAACCGTCGGCCTGCTGGTTAATCATGCTCACACCATACTCAGAGCCGCGCTTGCGCTCAGGCACGTTGGTGCTGCGGGGCACCTTCACCCAGATGGGGTCGGAGTAGGTCTTAAGGTCGGTACTCACGGCACGCACGCCAATGTAAGGCTCGTCGGCCTCGCTCTCGAAGAGGATGTCGCCCACGTAAGCCGACCAACCCATCACCTTGCTCACAGCCGAGATACGGCCGTTGGCACCATTCTTATAGAGCACTTCGAAGTGGTCGACGTTGCCCTCATCGTTGAACACGAGGCCCTTGCCTGCCCATGCGCTCTTGCCCTCAGCGTCGAGAGCCCAGGTGAGCTTAGCCGAGAGTGAGGTCTTGGTCTCCTCCTTCACCTCTACGGTGAGGTCCTTCACCTTGGCCGGGGTGACCTTCTGAGCATCGTTGAGCTGCAGCTCGCCCACGTAGAGTTTGTAGTTGTCCTTGGCATCGCCCTTGACGCGGAGTCCGACGAAGTCGATCTGCTGACCGGCGAGTCCGGCAAGCTCTATGGTCTTCTCCTCCCAGTTAGGAGTAGTGGTGTTGCCCACGGGGAACTCCTTCCAGTCGTTGCCCACCTTGGCAATGAGGTAGAGGTCAGTGGGGTTGGCGCCCTCGAGACCACTCTTCACAGCTACCTTAGCCACGGGAGTGCCGTGGGTGTAGGCGAGGCGTGTGCGGTAGAGCACGATGTCGGTGCCCGAGCTCTTCACAGAACCGGTGAGGCGGAGGCTGGAGCCACCCATATAGGAGTCGTCGATGGTGAACTCAGGCTGGATGGAGGTGTCGACGGTGGTGGTGCCACTGTTGTACACCAACCAGCGGTAGGTGGGCACCATGTCCTGATTGCTCACGTTGTACCACGAGCCTGCGGTCTTTTTGCCCTTATAGTTCCAGCGGTCGCCCGTACCGATATTAAAATAGGTATAGAAAGGCTGGTCGCCCTGGATAGTGGAGTGCTCGGGGAAGTAGGTGGCCAGTCCGCCGAAAGTGCTCAGCGGGTTATTGCCCTCCCATTCGTTACCATAGTTGCTCATCGGGGGCAGATTGGCCGGGTTGCGGTTGCCGCCGCTGAATCCGCGCTCCAGCAGGCGCTGGTAGTTGCTCTGGAACTCGGAAGCGTTACTACCCTTGTTGTAGCTCCAGAAACGGCTGTTGGCATGCTCACCCCAGAGTGTGGCACCGATGGTGTCGCTGGCGAGACTGGTCCAACGGCGGTTCATGCTCACAATCCACACGCCGGCATAGAGGCCGTCGCTGCTGCCCGTGGTTTTCACGGCCTGCTCTATAGAGGATGCCTGGGCCGAGGTAAAGTCAGAGCTCATGTAGTTCAGCATCAGGTCGGTGAAGGTACGGCCGTTGCTGTCGCCCCAAAGACCCGGTGTGTTGTAAGCTGTAAGTCCGCTGTAATTGGTGTAGATACCCGAGTGGAAGTTGGTGAAGCCAATCTCCTTAGCGCGCTTGATGAGTGCCTGGTGGAAGCCCTTCACGGCAGAAGTCTGCCAGTCGTAGTTGCCTTCCCAGTTGTAGTTCAGACCGTCGGAGCCAAAGAACATCATGCAGTTGAGGAACGGGTCAACATACTTGTAGTTGCCGTTGTCGTCGGTCTCTTGAATCATGTCGACAAAGGTTCCGGCCGAGTAACTGTCGATGAAGTAGATACCCGAGAAGATGTCGGTACCGTTCTTGTGGGCTGCGTCAATCCAGCATCCGGGAGCCTGGAAGATAGCGTGGTTCCAGGAACCGAAGAGGTGAGTGTAGTTCCACATCGTGTAGGTGTCATCGCCCGTAGCCTTACTGGGATAGCCACCTGTGGTCTTGGCCATACCCATAGGGATATTCATCCAGAGGCGACGCGTCTGACTGATGTTCGGGTTAAGCTGCAGGCTCTGCTCCATGATGCGTGCACGACGCTTCACGTGAGAGCGCATGAACTCCAGGTCGGCAGGAGTGATGCCGATGGTAGCAAACTCCTCAACCGTGGGGAACTGACGGCCCTTCTGGTTGACGTTGTAGAACAACTGAAGCAGATTCGTTGAGGAGAACGACTTGAAGTTGAACAACTCGGTCGACGACGATGCGTCGTAAGTCTGCGCACCTGCCGTTGACGGCGCTGCTGCCAACAGACCGCAGAACGCCGCAATGTAAAGATAACGTTTCTTCATTTGTTGTTTGAATTATTTGGATTAAAGAATATTATGGTGGTCAGTTGTCCCCCACCCCGGGGAAAGCTGCCGGGAAGCGTCCTGAAGTCGGACTTCAATCGGCGCCCCGGGCCGGGGAACATTCCACTATGATTTATTTCACATTCACCTTCAGGCTGCGAAGCGTCTTACCACCCTTCTGCACCTTCACAAGCACGATGCCCTTGGTGCCTGCGAGGGTCACGAGAGCCTCGCCTCCGGCCTGAGCCTTCACAGGAGAAGACTGCAGCAGAGCACCATTTGTAGAGAAGAAGGTCACCTGATAGTCACCCTCCTGGGCGAACTGCAGACGGATGCCTCCACCTGCGGGCACTACGAGTACATCAGCCGTAGTCTCCACGGTCTCTATGCCAGAGGGAACGCCGATGGTGATGTAATTTTCAAGGGTCTTGGAGGCGGAGCCCCAGTTGTTAGCAAGCGTGAGCGTGGCTGTCTTCGTGCCAGGCGTAGCATAAGTGACCGTTGCCACCTTGCCTTCCTCAGTGGAGAGCGAGCCTCCCTCACCGAGGTTCCAGCTGTTGGTGGTCTTGATGTCGAGGCTTCCGGGAATACCGGGGTAGCCCATCTGGTCGTTGTGGGCAACCTGCTTCTCGTAGCTTGCCGAAGCAGTGCTCTCGCCGCCCGTGTTGGCAGCCACCACCATCATTGCAGGCTGGCCCTCCATGCGGCCCATGTTCTTGAAGGTGCCGTCGGCCTCTATCTGCTCAAAGGTGTAGTAGCCCTGCAGACCCTCGGGAGCCTGTCCTTCCTCGTAGCCCTTCATAGCCTCAAGCACCTCGGTGTCGGTGAGCACCTTGTTCCACACCTGCACCTCGTCAATGAGTCCGTTGAAGGCTGCCTTGTAGACACCGCCACCACCGATATAGATATTGGCAGGCTCGCTTGCCTTGATGCGGCTGTCGCTCTGAGCGAGCTGTTCGCGACGCGTAGACGACGGGAAGTCGGTCTCGGCCACCTTGCGGCCGTTGAAGTACATCTTCTGGTGGCCGTTCTCATCCTGCGTCACCATGATGTGTGTCCACACCTTCGGCGTGACGCTGTAACCGGTCGACATCATCTTCTCGTTGGGATTGTCGTGAGCGGTCCAGCCCATGACGTTGAACGACACTTCGTTGGCCGGATGGACGCTTTTGCCCGTCCACTGGGGACGAATCTGCACCCACAGGTCACCCCAGTTGTTGTGCGGCCACTTGTCGGCAATG
Source organism: uncultured Prevotella sp. (assembly GCA_900318855.1). Classification (GTDB taxonomy): domain Bacteria; phylum Bacteroidota; class Bacteroidia; order Bacteroidales; family Bacteroidaceae; genus Prevotella. Next base: position 1,761 of record ONMG01000083.1, on the reverse strand, counting down.
GAGTTCTTCGAGATGAGGTTGGTGCCCTGCTTGTCGTGAGCAAACTTGTCGGCACGGAACCAGAGACCGATGGAGTAGGTCTTGCCGGGCTCGGTGGCAGCGGGGATAGAGAGCATCTGAGGGTCGGCAATGACGAGTGCACGCGACACCTTGCCCTCACCGTCCTTCGAGGTGTAAGTGAGCTTCACGTCCTTACCCACGGCCTGCTGCTTGACATCGGAGGTCAAGGTGAGCACCTCGGGCACAGAGCCTGTCGACTCGGGCGTAACCTGAATCTTACCACGGGTGATGGTGGTATTGTTGCTGCCGTCGGTCAGCTCAAGATCGTAGAGACCCACCTTATCAATGGAGAGCGTGATTTCTTTAGCATCGGTGGCTTCCTTGATAACCTTGTCGGTCACGGGGTCGACCACCTTCCAGGCTTTGGCTGCGGGAGCCATGTCGTCCTTCATGCGGAGTGTGAACTGCTGATTGGGCTTCACGATGGCCTTGTCGACTTCTACGTCGCCCAGCACGGTGTCATAGGGGATGTCGCGGTAGTCAGTCCATGCGATCTCGGTCTTGGTGTTTCCGTCGATACCCACAGCACGCACACCGAAGCGGCCCTTGCGGTTGTCAAAACCGGAGACCATCGGAGCACCCACCACGTAGGCTGCCCACGAAGTGGTGGCTGTGAGGAGCTGCTCCTCGCCGCCCTGCTGCTGGAAATAGATTTCGTAGTACCAGGTGCCCACCTCGTCGTTGTAGGTCTTCTCATCGCCGCTCTCCTCACGGCTGGCATAGCGCATCTTGAAGTCGACGGAGTTGTACTTGCCGCGCACAATCTGAACATCCTTCACCTGAGGCTGTGTAGGCACGGCGGCATCAGAGGCTCCACGCAGTGCGAGCTCGCCCACGCGCATCTCATAGCTTGCCGGGGTGTTCTCCACCACGATGCCTATCATGGCCACATTGCCTGTGCTGACACCCAACTGTCCGAGAGTGGTCTCAAACTTGGTCCACTCGCCGGCCTTCTGGGTGGCGGGAATATCTATCTCCTTATAGGTAGCGGTACCGTCGGACTGAATATCACTGCGCAGTGCTACAAAGAGCTTAGCATGACTATCGGTGCCGTCAACGGTCTTGTAGACCAGCGAGAGGCGCTCGTCGGCCGAAGCTGCGAGCTTGGTCTTGAAGAGCTTCACGCGTGAGAATGCAGTCTGGCCTTTCAGTGAGAGGCACGAACCGCCCCACCAGGCATCGTCGAACGTAAAGCTGGCATCTACCAATCCCTGGAGTTCGCTGGCGTTGGATAGCTTGTCGTCGGCATCGGTAATCCACCAGCGCCATGTCGGCATATAGTCCTGCGTATTGAGGTTATACCACTTGGAGTTGAAGGCCACCTTGCCCTCGTTGTAGAAGGCGAGACCGTTGCCGAGGTTGAAGCGGGTCACGAAAGGAACGGTCTGAATGGTGGACTTGGCAGTCAGGAAAGTGGCCAGCCCATGGAAGTTCTTCAGGTCGGAGTTGCTCAGCGAAGTTCCGGTGCCGACAGCAGGCAGGATAGCGGGATTCCGGTTGCCGCCGCTGAAGGTGAGTTCCTGCTTGAGCAGATAGGCCTTCTGGATAGCAATGTCGGAGGTACCGTTGTCGGTAGAGCTCTGATGGAGCAGGCTCTGCGTGTGAGCACCCCAGAAGCCGATGGACACCTCATTGGTGAGCAGGTCGGTCCATTTTGTATAAGAGTTTTTATTCTTCAGAGCATTGCCCTGGATATCGTAT
>ONMG01000091.1 GCA_900318855.1 uncultured Prevotella sp. | reverse complement strand
TCGGCGCCCGGAGCCACTCTCACCAGACCACGATAGGAATTTTCGCTGAAACCTGCCGAGATGCCTTTCGAGATAATGGTCGACTTGGTGTTCTTGCCGATGTGAATCATCTTCGTTCCCGTGTCGGCCTCTTGATGATTATTAGTCACAGCCACACTATAGAACTCAGCTTGTGAGTTGTCGCCTCGCAGCACGCAGCTGGGATACTTCCACGTGACAGCCGACCCTGTTTCGACTTGAGTCCAACTGAGTTTCGAGTTGACACCGCGGCACTCACCACGCTTTGTAACGAGGTTGAGCACACCACCCTTTCCATTCTCATCTCCTGGGTACCAGTTCTGCACTGTAGAGTATTTCACTTCGGCATTGTTCATCACTACTATTTCGACCACAGCGGCATGGAGCTGATTCTCGTCCCTCATTGGAGCTGTACAGCCTTCGAGATAGCTCACGTAAGCATCGTCATCAGCCACAATGAGCGTACGTTCGAACTGTCCCGTATTCCGTGCATTGATACGGAAGTAGCTGCTCAGTTCCATCGGACAGCGCACACCCTTAGGGATATAGACAAAGCTGCCATCGGAAAACACTGCTGAGTTGAGCGCAGCCGTGAAGTTGTCGCGATAAGGAACCACACTGCCAAGATACTGGCGCACAAGGTCGGGATGCTGCTTCACGGCCTCACCGATACTCGAGAAGATGATTCCCTTCTCGGCAAGCTGTTTCTTGAAGGTAGTCTTCACGGATACAGAGTCCATGATAGCATCGACAGCCGTGCCACTAAGTGCCAGACGCTCCTCGAGGGGGATACCCAGCTTGTCGAAGGTTTTTTCCAACTCAGGATCTATCTCCTTGTTCTTCGGTTTCTTTGCCAAGGGATCGGCATAGTAGGATATAGCCTGATAATCTATGGGGGGCACATGTACATGTCCCCACGTGGGCAGGGTCAGGGTCTTCCAGTAGCGGTAAGCCTTCAAGCGAAAGTCAAGTAGCCAGTCTGGCTCGCCCTTCTTCTGGGAGATGAGTCTTACCACATCCTCATTTAGGCCTCGCGGAATAACCTCAGTATGAACATTGGTGGTGAAACCATACTCATATTTCTGCTCTGCTACCTGCCGTACGAATTCATTCTTAAGTTTTTTTTCTTCCATATTAAGACATAATGGGGGACGGCTGCCACACAAGTGAAGCGCCGCCCCCTATAAGCGTGCAATTAATGTGCCACCCTGGAAAGGGAGGCACAATTGTTACCATTTATAGTGTTTGCTGCACTTCAATGACCGTGAAGGTTTCAATGATGTCACCAGCTTGAATGTCATTGCAGTTGACGAGGCTGATACCGCAGTCAAGACCTGTGGGCACCTCCTTAACATCATCCTTGTAACGCTTGAGGGCATTAATCGGAGCAGTATGGACGACAATGCCATCGCGCACCACATGCGCCTTGTCCTTAGCATGCACCTTGCCCTCGGTGACGAGACCTCCGGCCACGGTGCCCACCTTAGATATCTTATACACCTGCTTCACTTCCACCTGTCCGGTGACTACTTCCTTCTTGATCTTATCAAGCATGCCTTCCATAGCGGCCTTGACATCGTCGATAGCATCATAGATGACCGAATAGGTGTTGATTTCAACGCCTTCCGACTCAGCCTGCTTTCTTGCGGCCCCCGAAGGACGCACCTGGAAACCCACGATGATGGCGTCGCTGGCATCGGCAAGTGTGACATCGCTTTCACTAATCTGTCCGACAGCTTTGTAGATGACGTTCACCTTAACCTTCTCCGTGGAGAGTTTGATGAACGAGTCGCTCAGAGCCTCTATTGAGCCGTCGGTATCGCCCTTGACGATGATATTGAGCTCCTTGAAGGAACCCAGGGCAATACGGTGAGAGATGTCGCTGAGCGTAAGGCGCTTCTGCGTGCGCAGGCTCTGCTCACGCTGCAGCTGCAAACGCTTGTTGGCAATGTCTCTAGCCTCCTGCTCGGTGTCGAGCACATGGAACTTGTCGCCAGCCGTGGGGGCTCCGTTCAGACCCAGTATGATGGCTGGTTCTGCGGGCTTCACATTATCTATTCTCTGGTTACGTTCATTGAACATAGCCTTGATACGACCAAAGCTCGTACCCGCAATGACTATATCGCCCACATGCAGTGTACCATTGCTGACCAGCACCGTACTCACATAGCCACGACCCTTATCGAGTGAGGACTCGATGATAGTTCCTGTAGCCTTGCGGTTCGGATTGGCCTTGAGGTCGAGCATCTCAGCCTCAATGAGCACTTTTTCAAGAAGTTCCTTGACGCCCTGACCTTTCTTAGCACTGATTTCCTGACACTGATACTTACCTCCCCATTCTTCAACAAGCAGGTTCATATTGGCAAGATCCTCACGTATCTTATCAGGGTTAGCGCCGGGCTTATCCACCTTATTGATGGCAAACACCATGGGCACACCAGCTGCCTGGCAATGGGCAATAGCCTCACGCGTAGTGGGCATCACCGAGTCGTCGGCAGCAATGATGATGATGGCAATATCAGTGACCTGGGCTCCGCGGGCTCGCATAGCAGTGAAAGCCTCGTGACCAGGAGTATCAAGGAAGGTGATATGGCGGCCGTCTTCCAGCTTCACGTTGTATGCACCAATATGTTGTGTAATTCCGCCAGCTTCACCAGCAATGACATTTGTCTTGCGGATGTAGTCAAGCAACGAGGTCTTACCATGGTCCACATGGCCCATGACAGTCACAATCGGCGCACGAGGCACGAGATCGTTCTCATCATCGGCTTCCTCACTGACAGCCTCCTGCACTTCAGCACTCACATATTCAGTCTTGAAACCGAATTCCTCGGCTACCATGTTGATGGTCTCAGCATCGAGTCGCTGGTTTATCGATGCCATCACGCCAATGCTCATCAGCGTAGAGATGACCTGCGTCACGCTGACATTCATCATTGTGGCCAGTTCGCTCACAGTGACAAACTCCGTGAGCTTGAGCACCTTGCTTTCCTTTCTTTCGGCCTGAGCCTCCTCATTGAGTTTTTCCTGAACAGCCTCACGCTTCTCCTTGCGGTACTTAGCACCCTTCTTATTGAAGCTCTGCTTCGAGGTGAGGCGAGCCAGTGTCTCTTTTACCTGGCGTGCCACGTCCTCCTCGTTGACCTCGAGCTGACGCTGATTGCGGTTGCGGTTTTTCTTCTTCTTAGAATTGCCGCGTCCCTGCTGCTGTCCGTTATTATTGTTGTTGCCTCCCTGCTGGCTGTTAACAGCGGCATTGATATCCACGCGCTCCTTGTTAATTCTCACGCGCTTCTTCTTCTCGCCCTTGTTGGCACCTTTCTCCTCGCGTTCCTTCCGACGCTCCTCCTTCGACTTCTTCTTGGGGCGCGTGCTTTGGTTGAGTGCATCCAGGTCAATCTTGCCAATAACATTCACCTTGGCGGCTTCCAACATCTTCTTCTCGCTATTGGACTGATAGAGGTGAGGTCCCTCCGACTGGCTCTTGGCAGGAGTCTCATGCGACTCAGTCTTTGCGGGGACAGCATCCTTCTGTTGCTCTGCCGGCCGTTCCGCAACCTTAGGCTCTGGCTGCGACGTAGGCTTCTGGGGCTGCACCGGAGCAGGCTCGGACTGAAGCGTCTTTTTCACTTCGGGCTCAGGCTTCACCTCCTCCTTACGGGGAGCCGGTGCAGGCGCGGATATAGGCGCGGCCTTCGGTTCGGGCTTAGGCTCAGGCTGAGCCGGCTTCGATGCCAGAGGCTCCACCTTGGGCTCTGGCTGAGGCTCTTTCGGCTTGGCGGCCTCTGCCTTAGGAGCCTCCGGTTTGGCGACTTTCTGATGTTCCGTTTTCACTTTCTCCACAGCCTGTTCTACGGCAGCTGTCACCGGCTTAGGAGATTCCTTTTCCTGAGGAGCAGCAGACTTCTGCACCTGAGGCTTACCAACATTGTCAAGGTCTATCTTGCCCAGCGGCGTATAGCGCTGGATAGACGACCGCAGCAAGCTTTCACCGCGGTTATCTTTTGGCTTAGGCTCAGGTTCACGCTTCTTTTGTTTTTTGGGGAAGAGCTTCTCGGCCTCGCCCTTCACCTCCGCATCCTTGCGGAACTGCTTGGCAAGCGCTTCGTACTGGGCGTCGTTAATCTTGAAGCTCGGTTCAGCCTTCACTTCGCCCAGTTCGCTCTTCTTCTGCAGGAAATCCACTGCCGTTTGGAGTCCTATGTTCAATTCACGTAATGCTTTGTTTAATCTGATGCTCATTAATGTTTCCTTTTAGGATATTGGATGATTTGATGGTTTCTTACTTTTCGAACTCTGCCCTAAGTACTCTGAGCACATTGTCCACAGTCTCCTCCTCGAGGTCTGCTTTCTCTATCAGCATCTCACGGGGAGCATTGAGCACCTGTTTGGCAGTCTCAAGACCGATTCCCTTGATGGCGTCGATAACCCACTGGTCGATTTCATCAGCGAACTCATCGAGATAGATATCCTCGTCGGCTTCATTTTCCGGCACTTGACGATAGACATCAATGGTGTATTCCGTAAGCATGGAAGCCAACTTAATGTTCATACCGCCTCGACCGATGGCAAGGCTCACCTCCTCGGGCTGGAGATAGACTTCGGCCTTATGATTCTCTTCGTCAATATTGATGCTGCTCACCTTGGCTGGGCTCAGAGCGCGCTGAATGAACAGCTTGATATTGGCAGTATAATTGATGACGTCAATATTTTCGCCACAGAGCTCACGCACGATGCCATGGACACGGCTTCCCTTCACGCCGACGCAGGCGCCTACAGGGTCGATGCGGTCGTCATAACTTTCCACGGCCACCTTAGCACGCTCACCCGGCATACGGGCCACGCGCTTGATGCTGATGAGTCCATCGGCAATCTCAGGCACCTCGGCCTCAAGAAGACGCTCAAGGAAAGTAGGGCTGGTGCGCGAGAGGATAATCTTCGGATTATTGTTCTCATTGTCCACACGCAGGATGACAGCTCTCACCGTCTCGCCTTTACGGTACTGGTCGGCAGGTATCTGCTCGCTCTTGGGCAATATCAGCTCATTGTTCTCGTCATCGACAAGCAGAACCTCGCGCTTCCACACTTGATAGACCTCGGCAGAAATAACCTGGCCCACACGATCCTTGTACTTATTATATAATGAGTCGTGCTCAAGCTCGAGAATCTTCGAGGCTAAGGTCTGACGCAGATTCAGTATGGCGCGGCGTCCGAATTTAGCAAAGTTCACTGGCTCCGACACCTCTTCACCCACCTCATAGTCCGACTCTATCTTTCGTGCTTCAGTGAGCGATATCTCCTTATTCTCATCCTGCACCTCACCATCAGCTACAACAGTACGGTTGCGATAGATTTCAAAATCACCCTTATCGGGATTCACAATCACGTCGAAGTTCTCGTCGCTGCCAAAGATCTTGGCCAGCACGTTGCGGAAGCTCTCCTCCAGAACGCTCACAAGGGTAGTACGGTCGATATTCTTTGTCTCCTTGAATTCACGGAAACTATCAATCATACTGACGGTCTCTTCTTTCTTCTTTGCCATAGTTATTTGAAGCTTATATAGTATTTTGTATATTTCACGCTGTCCATGCTGTAAGTGTGGTCAACATCCATGCGCTGCGGACGTTTCTTGCCCTCGACCTGAACTTTCTCGTTCACAGTGACCGTAAAACGGGAGCCATCAACCGACTTCAGCACACCTTTTACTTTCTGCCCGTCGGCATCAAGCACTTCCACCTCGTTGCCAATATTATTGACATATTGCTGGGGCACTTTGAAAGGCTGCCCAAGTCCGGCCGAGCCCACTTCAAGCTCATAATCCTCATCATCTCTGTTCAGATGCGACTCAATGAAGCGGCTAAGCTCCTCGCAGTCGTTTATCCACACGCCGTCGGCATGGTCAATCTCCACGACTATTTTGTCGTCGGGACTCACCTGCACGTCGACGAGGAAGTAATCCTTGTCCTTGTTTTCCTGCAGCCACTGCTCTGCATACTTTCTAACGACGCTACTTTCAATCATAAATGATATAATGGTTATTATAACGAAAATGAGGAGCCCTCGGGAGCCCCTCATTCCACTGAACGATGCAAAGTTACTAATAATTCCTCACTTACGCAAAGATTTCGGGATATTTCATCGATATTTTTCAGTTTGCCCTCATCGATACCAGCTGCTTCTTAGTAAAGAAGCTGCGCGAGCAAACGGGCAAGGAAACATATCTGAGCCACAAGGCTGTTTGCAAGATGGCATGCAATCCCAACAGATGATCACCATGAGGCCCAGCACACGCCTCACCGAATCTGCCTACCAAGAGTCCAGGAGAATCGTATCACCCTTGGATGACGGAGGTTCCGCTTAACGTATATGTCGATTTAAGCTGTGCTGGCCAAAGGCTTTTATTTTGAGTCACAGGGCATTTTCCAGTGAGACCTATCTTCCCTCACCTTTCTCTTTACACATCAATCAATTGCAAATTTCTTTGAATAATTTGGGAAACGCTTCGACGAAGCCTGGAGTGCAGTTTTTGAGGTTTCTAAAGCTTCTCTCTTCTACTCAGCCTCCACGCTCCCTGGCGCCAGCGGTTTCGGCCATGGGGTCAGCATGCTTACGTACAGCTCTCCATTCAGCACCTCTCGCCGCCAGCCGAACTCGAGGAGATTACCGGGCGCACCACCACGCAGACGCGTGCCGACATGAGGGCGGCACTGTCAGCGGTGCCCGAGTTTGTGGAGAGCCAACTTGCCACTGAAAATATCCTATGTCCCGTTATTTCTTCTTTGGATGCAGTATGCGGTTATACTCCTCAGGTGAAGAAAGAATCTCTACAGCACGTTTCATCTGCTTATCATAACGCAGTTTGTTGGCGATGGCCCCTCCCTCATAATAATAATTGGCCACAATGTCAGCCTCAAGCATGTGTTTGATAAGATCCTTATTATAATCGAGATCCTTCGCCGTGTTGTGGCGCAGTTTCTTCTTCAGCGCCTCGAACTCCGGTTTGGCATCATTATAGTAGCCTTCGAACTTGGCCACCTTCTCAATATCATCAAGATACTTGTCGCTCATCCTGTCGTACTTGAATTTACTGCCAAGAACCTGAGCCTTGAAGTCGGCATAATCGTTGTCGGTAAGCTCAAACTCATCAGCAGGCGCAATCGTAGGATGCTTGGCTATATAGTTGACCTCATAATTCAGAGCCACCTCACTACTGTCAGGCATTCCTCCGAACATATAGAAAGCAATATTGGGTAGCGAGTCGGGAGCCACCTCCACATCGGGTTTTATGCCGCCTCCGCCTCGCACCTCACGTCCGCCCACTGTATGATAGAGGCGCTTCAGCGAATCGGCCACCTGCTCAGAGGAGCCTCCATTAGAATGACGGTATTTAATAGCCTGAATGCATCGTCCGCTCGGAATATAATAGTAGCTTGTGGTGAGCTTCATTTGGGTGTTGTAAGGCAACTCCATCGTAGTCTGCACAAGACCCTTGCCGTAAGTACGTGTACCCAGTACCACCCCACGGTCAAGATCCTGCATACACCCACCGGTAATTTCACTGGCACTGGCTGTATTGCCGTTAACGAGCACCACGAGAGGAAGCACGGAATCGACAGGCTCAACAGTCGACTTGTAAGTATTGTTAGCCCGCTTCAACTTGCCTTTTTGTTCCACCAGTGTTATTCCCTTAGGCACAAACATATTGACAATGCTGATTGCCTCATCCAGAGAGCCGCCGCCATTGTTCCTCAAGTCAAGGACCAGTCCCTTAGCCCCATCCTTCTTCAGTTCCACCAGAGCCCTACGCACTTGCTTGGCACAACCTTCGGTGAACTTCGAGAGATTGATGTATCCTATCTTGCCTGGCCGCATTCCATAGTAGGGCACAGCAGGCATCTGTATGGCTCTACGTGTTATCTTCATCTTCAGGATTTTTCCCGTGGAAGGTCGCTTTATCTTCAAAAGAAAAGTTGTACCGGCCTCACCTCTAAGATGAGAACTCACATAGTCATTATTCTTATCCGTCATCGTAGAATCATCTATTGAAAGAATGATATCTCCTTTTTTCAGTCCGGCCTCGGCAGCAGGAGTGTTGGCATAAGGCTCATCAATCACAACACGCTGCAGGGCAAAGTTATAACGGATGAGTGCTCCTATACCCGTATAAGTACCTGTAAGCATTGTCCGCAACTTTTTCACATCGGCCTCATCATAGTACTCCGTATAAGGATCGAGACTGCCGAGCATAGCCCGTATACCATTCCCCACTACCTCATTGGCATTGAGCGTATCGACATACATCAGGTCAAGGTTCTTATAAATGGAATTAAAAATCTCGAGGTTCTTTGCCACCTGGAGATTGTGGTCACCCTGGGCCCATCCTACAAAGGGAAGCACCGACAACGCGAGCACACATAACAGTTTTCTCATATCTTCAATCTCTATTTAATAGGCTGCAAATATAGGCATTATTAGTGAGATTAAGACCCTCCGACAACTTTTTTCTATGTCAAGAGCAAATTAATTCGCCAAAAATTTGGCAGATTCAAAAAACCTTCGTACTTTTGCACTCGCAATTTAGGAACACTGCTTCAGTAGCTCAGTTGGTTAGAGCACCTGACTGTTAATCAGGGGGTCGTTGGTTCAAGCCCATCCTGAAGCGCATTGAAAATCAAGGAGTTAGAGAAATCTAACTCCTTTTTCTTTTTC
>ONMG01000230.1 GCA_900318855.1 uncultured Prevotella sp. | reverse complement strand
TCAGAATTTTCCTCGCAGGCAGAAACATAAAAAGGAGTTGACAGCCATCCGGCTGTCAACTCCCCATTTTCCGTCGGGATTACTGGACTCGAACCAGCGACCTCGCGCCCCCCAGACGTGTGCGCTACCAACTGCGCCAAATCCCGAACAAGCATCTTTTGTAATGCGAGTGCAAAGGTACGCTCTTTATTTCAAACCTGCAACTTTTTGACCGACTTTTTTTGCTCTATCCCCGATTTTAACCTGCATTCTCCCTTCGGCATCGTCCTTTCACGATGCGCGAATTCAGTCCTATCACCGCCATTCCGACAGATGCAGCACAGCAACGGGAGGACAATTATCCATCAGGCGAGGAGCCTTACACGATTATCAGACACCACTCTTCTTCATTCCCGTGCGGGCTTCCACCACATTCACCACATAGTCGCCCACACGCTCACATTCGTTGACGATATCCATATACATCGTACCAATGGCATAAGTGTACTTATGATCGTCGACATCCACGATGTTGCGACTACGGAGCTGAGCCCGATAATTGTTAATCTCATTCTCAATGTTGAACGTCTTATTGGGCTCCGAATCCGTGCGGTGCTCCACCAGTGTGCGCTCCATCTGCTCCATTGCCTGGTCGGTGAGCGCCAGCATCTCGTGGATATTCTTATATTGCTCTTGGGTGAACTCCTCCTTCTCCGTGTACTTTCTGTTGATGGTCCGGGCCATGTGATAGCAGGAATCACCGATACTTTCGAGTTCCGAAATCTCACGCAACATGGCTCTCACCTTATCCTTGGTATCGTCGCTGAGGTGAGCATCGCTCACTTGGTCAAGATACTTGGCAATCTCTATTTCCATGTTGTCGGAGATGCTCTCATACTTCTCTACCCGGGAGAACAGCTTCACAAACTCCTTGTCTTCCTTGGTGTCGAGCAGTTGCCTCACCATATTGAGCATCCTGCGCATCCGCTCTGAGAAGAGATGTATCTCCTTCGAAGCCTCAAGCACCGAGATTTCCGGAGTCTTCATAATGCCGGTCTGGATATAACGCAGGCGGAAGTCCTCGTCGTCCTTGTTTTTCTTGGGCTTTATCACAATGCTCACTATCTTCTCTATCTGAGGAATAAACCAGATGAGGATAGCCGTATTGGTCACATTGAAGCAGGTATGGAAAGCTGCCAGGACTATAGGCAATATCTTTGCCTTCTGGGCTGCCGTGAAGCCTGCTCCTGAAGGATCGTAACCGACCAGACTACACACACCGTTGACAAAAGGATAGAAGAGACACAGCACCCACACGACGCCGAACACATTGAACACCAGATGGGCCAAGGCAGCCCGACGGGCCTGCGTATTGGCACCCAGAGCAGCAAGATTTGCGGTGGCCGTGGTTCCGATGTTCTCGCCCAGCACCAAGGCTATGCCGAAGTAGATGGGCAGAACACCCGTGGAACAAAGCAGGATGGTGATGGCCATGACGGCTGCCGAGCTCTGCACGATGCAAGTGATGAGCGTACCAATGAGAACAAAGACTATGACATTAAGGTGACTGTGCACATTGAACGACGAGAAGAACTCTATGGCCTCCGGGTTATGCTCCAGGTCAAGCTGCTTTCCGGCCGCGCTCAACAGGACCAGTGCAAAGAAGAGGAAGGCTATACCGAAGAGGAAATCGCCTACATAGCGCCTGCGCTTGGAATAGATGAGCATGATGCCCACAAAGAACGCGGGAAAGACCACCAACGTAAGGTCGACATTGAAGCCCAGCGACATTATCCATGCGGTGAGCGTCGTACCAATGTTGGCTCCCATAATCACGGAAATGGCCTGGGCCAAGGTGAGCAGACCCGCATTGACAAAACTCACAGTCATCACCGTGGTGGCTGATGACGACTGGACAGCACAGGTGATAAAGACACCTGTAAGCATTCCCGTGAAACGATTGGTGGTCATTGCGCCCAGAATGTGGCGCAGCTGCGAGCCCGCCATCTTCTGCAGGGCCTCGCTCATTACCTTCATACCATAGATGAGCAGGGCCAAGGAGCCCAGTATCTTCATGAAGATAATCGCATAGTCAGTTGTTGTCATAAACAATACGCGATGTAATAGGTGTTACGAATACGCTACAAAAATACAAAAAAAAAACGCACCGTCGCACCTTTGGCTCGTGTTTTTTTGGCTCAATTGACTTGAAACTCCTAATTGAGCCCGGCACTCGCCGACCTTTGTAAGAGAAAAGTTCCAACGCCTGCACCTTTTCCTCCCGCTATACTCATCCGGCATCCATACCTTCACTATCGCGCTCGCCTGTCTGCCCGTCGCCTCCTCTGCGTTGGGTCCGGCCTACGATTGCAGCCCTCACTATTCTTTATTCGATGGGTCTGAGGAACGGAGCCCACTGGCCGATGCCGACTGCGAGGAAGCTGATGAGACCTTAGCCCCATCCATGACAAAGAAATTGAGAATCATCATCTCCACGAGGCAGTTGAGCTCCTCAAAGAGTATGCGGCACCGGGGACAGAGGGCACACAGCACAAAGCACACGGCCCAGGAATAAAGCACCTTAGGTGCACGCTGAGCTACATACACCACTGAGGCCACGCAGCAGAGGACGCCGCCAAAATAATGCAGAAAGGTGTTCTCGGTGTGGTAATGCGGTGAGAGGGCCACATCGGCAAGCCCTATCAGCATGAGCCATACCATGAACCGGCATGTGCGGTTGATAGGGCCAAAGAGAGTCAGGGCTACGAACACCATCACGGTGACGATATAGATGGAGAAATCGATATAGTGGGGTATTATATAAGAGGTACACGAGAGACTCTGTGGCAATCGCCCGCCAAAGAAGGTGCACAAGGACAGATAAACCACAGTGACAACAAGCTCAACAATACTTATGATCCGATTCCTACTCATACTAACCATCACTAATTCCATTTCAGTTTACACTTCACGGGGCACCGCTCTCCATGCCTCTGAGCAGTGGACCGGCTTGTCAGACTCAGGAGCACCCCTACCCGCAGCGTAGCAGGGCTGTTCTCCCCTTCTATCCCCACAGCGGTCAACAAGCACAGAATAATTGGAGCCCCACCCACCGACAGCATCCGGTCAAGGCTCAGAGCGCCAAGCGAGCCACGGGATGACTTCACGGCATCATTGACCAATGGGGCTCCACTTCAAACCGGCGCTACTCAGTACTTACGGCTCTGCTTCTCACCTCTCAGCACGGCCAGTGCATTGAGTGCAAGTGCCTGCATCTCATTCTGCCCGGGATAGACAGCCACAGGAGCCAGATAACCGACACGCTTGCGCAACCTGCTCACCACATAGTCCTCGTAAGCAATACCTCCGGTGAGGAGTATGGCATCCACCTCACCACAGAGCACGGCACCCTCGGCTGCGATAGCTTTGGCAATGTGGAATATCATCGCATCAACAATCTTAGCAGCATGAACGTCGCCCGTGGCAATGCGGCGGAGAACCGTGCGCATGTCATTGGTGCCGAGGTGAGCGAGCAGACCACCCTGACGCGTGACCATCGAAATCATCTGCTCCTCGGTGTACTTACCGCTGAAGCAAAGCCTTATAAGACCGGCGGCTGGCAGGGTGCCGGAGCGCTCCGGCGAGAAGGGGCCACGACCGTCAAGGGCGTTATTCGCATCAATAGCCCGACCATGACAATGAGCAGCTATCGAGATGCCGCCACCTAAATGGCAGACAATCAGGTTGAGATCCTCATACCGCTTCCCCTGCTCACGGGCATAGCGCTGGGCTATGGCCCGCTGGTTGAGCGCATGCCAAATGCAGATATTGGGCAACATCGGCAGACCGCTCACCCGAGCTTCATCACAGAGCTCATCCACCACGCCCGGGTCGGCCACAAAGCAACGGCATCCCTTGATTTCCGTCGCTATCTCGTGGGCTATGACGCAACCCAAATCGCAGGCATGCATATGCTCGGCGTGGAGTTCGTCATAGACCATCTGCTCGCTTACTTCGTAGACTCCACTCTCCACGGGCCTGGCCAGTCCGCCCCGGCCGACGACGGCGTCAAAATCCAGTGGTTGTCCGTTCTTTTGCAGTTCGTCCACCACAAGCTGACGTCTGAAGTCCAGCTGTCCGGGAATAGAGCCCAGTGCATGAAGCTGCTGGGGAGTATGCTCGATGTCGCATACCAGCAGAGGTCTTTCATTCTCATATACAGCTATCTTGGTTGAAGTGGAGCCGGGATTAATAGCCAATATTCTCATATAATTCATCTGTATCAGTTCAAAGGTTGATAGCCACGGCAATGCTGGTGAGTTTGCTATAGGCAGAATCGCTCCTTGAGGTGAACACCACGGGCACCGACGTGCCCACCAGCAGTGATGCCAGCTTGGCTCCACAGAAGAGCGTTATGGTCTTGTGGAACAGATTACCTGCCTCGATATCAGGGAAGATGAGCACGTCGGCCTCACCGGCTATCGGCGAATGAATGCCCTTGACTCGCATGCTGCCTGCATCGCACGATGTCTTCAGGTCGAGGGGACCGTCAACAATGCAAGGCCCGAATTCGCCGCGAGCCGCAGCCTCCTTGATGGGCGCAAAGCCGAGTGTATAGGGGAAATGCTTGCCGTCCACCTTCTCGGAGCAGTGAATGAGCGCGATGCGGGGTTCGGCAATGCCCAGCCGGTGACAGGTGTCGGCCATATAGCGCACCTGGGCCATGCGCTGCTCATCGGTGGGATAAGGTATCACAGCGGCGTCGGTGTAGAAAAGCAGCTTTGGGTAATTGCGCAGCTCGGCCACGGCCATATGGGTGAGCACATGTCCCGGAGCCAGCAGACCATCGGTCTTGGAGAGCACGGCCCGCAGGAGGCTGTCGCTGTGGACAAGTCCCTTCATCACAATGTCGGCCTTGCCCTCGCGCGCCAGGCGAACCGTCTTGCAGCAGGCATCCTGCTCATCGGCTGCCTCTACGAAGTTCACCCTCGCTCCGAAGTCATCGAAAAGATGACTGGAGCGCAGCTGCCCGCAAGCCCCCACAAAACACACATCAGCCATTCCGCGCTGCAAGGCCTCGTAGAGAGCGGTCTGAGTCTCAGTGTCGGCGGCCCAAGCCACGGCAATGCGCTTCTTCTGCCCATGATGAGGCTCACGACGGAGCAACTCATCGAAATCTTTGATTGTCTTAGCTTCCATAGTTCAAGAATTAGTGCCTAAAGTTAGGCATTTATTTTGGATTAGACGAGTTTTCTGCCGAAAATCGTGGGCCGAAGCCGGCTTTTACATCTGCGGCACATTCCACACGGAAGAATGCGATATCCAAGAAGCCATATCCGACAGTTTACGCCTTTACGCCGCACAATCCTCCTATG
>ONMG01000061.1 GCA_900318855.1 uncultured Prevotella sp. | reverse complement strand
GCCGCGTGCCTATCTTCTTCATCGGCATCAACATGGGGCAACTGGTGAAGGAGAAACGGCAACTTGACGGCAGCGCCGTGTGGATGTTGCTGACAATATGGCTGATGACATTTGCCACCTGCATCTATCTCGAGCAGATGCGCCACGGTCATTTTCCCCTCTTTGTGGAGCGGATGCTCTACATCCCGTTCACGCTGACGAGTATCTTGCTTCTCAACCGCATCTTCCGCCGCACCTCGAAATGGGTGAACCGCTTCTTTAAGTTGGTGGGAGCCGTAAGCCTTGAGGCCTACCTCATCCACATCCACTTCGTGCTCTGCTATATCGAGCCCCACCATTTGGGCTATTGGCCCACCTTCTTGCTCACTACGGCCATCACATTGCCTCTGGCATGGGCACTGCATACGGCTATAGAGAGTGTCGAAACCAAACTATTAGGAATATGAAGAATATCCTCCGACTCATCCGCCCCAAGCAGTGGATAAAGAATTTCTTTGTGCTGCTTCCCCTCTTTTTCGGAGGGGCGTTGCTCCAGCCAGAAGCCCTTGGGGCATCGCTACTCACGCTGGTGGCCTTTTCGCTGACCGCTTCTTCCATCTATTGTTTCAATGATATCATCGATGCACCTGCCGACCGCCGCCATCCCGTGAAGTGCCATCGCCCTATCGCCTCCGGAGCTGTGAGCGTGCCTACGGCCTATGCGATGATGATAACGCTGGCTGTGGTGGGAATGGCATTGCCGCTGCTATTGCCTGACTGGGGCTTGTCGACCATGGCGGTGCTGATAGCCTACTTTGTGCTCAATCTGCTCTATTGCCGGTGGCTCAAGCAGCATGCCATCATTGATGTCTGCGTGATTGCCGTAGGCTTCGTGCTGCGTATTGCCGCTGGTGGCGAGGCTACGGGTATCGAGCTCAGCCAATGGATTGTGCTGATGACCTTCCTGCTGACCCTCTTCATGGGCTTTGCTAAGCGCCGGGACGATGTGCTTAGGATGAATGCCACGGGTGAGGCTCCGCGCAAGAACACCATTCGCTACAACCTCACCTTCATCAATCAGGCCATTACCATAACAGCCTCGGTGACGCTCGTGTGCTACATCATGTACACTGTCTCACCCGAGGTTCAGTCACATTTCAATGCCCCACGGCTTTATCTCACCACGGTGTTCGTGCTCCTCGGTCTGCTGCGTTACATTCAGCTGGCTGTGGTCGACGAGAAGAGCGGCGACCCTACGAAGGTGATTCTGCGCGATCGCCTCACTCAGGTCATCGTATTCCTCTGGGGACTCAGCTTTTTCATTATGATATATGGAAAACGTTTATTGTCTTGACTTCGACGGGACGCTGACCACCCACGACACGTTACTGGAGTTCATTCGCTATGCGCGCGGCACAAAAGCACTACTCTGGGGACTGGTTCTCTATAGTCCGCTGCTGGTGCTCATGAAGTTGCGCCTCTACTCCAATGGCAAGACGAAGC
The DNA here is from genome assembly GCA_900318855.1 of uncultured Prevotella sp. Taxonomy (GTDB): domain Bacteria; phylum Bacteroidota; class Bacteroidia; order Bacteroidales; family Bacteroidaceae; genus Prevotella. Next base: position 3,977 of record ONMG01000061.1, on the reverse strand, counting down.
AGAGGTTCTTCGCCCATTTCTTTAAGAGTATGCCCATCAGCAACTTCGATACGCTTTGCCAGCAGTTTGCCAAAGCCAAGGAAGGGTTGTTGCGCCCTGTGGCCGTGGACGTCTGTAAGCATGCGGCAGAGAACGGCCAAAGGCTGATAGTCGTCTCTGCAAGTGTGGAAAACTGGGTAAAGCCATTTGTGCCACAAGCCGAGGTGCTTGCCACAAAGGTGGAGACAGCCGATGGGCGGCTGACAGGCCGTTTCCTCACCCCCAATTGTTATGGCTCCGAGAAGGTGAGGCGCATCCGCGAAGTGCTCACGGGAGCGAGGGACCAGTATCACATCATAGCCTATGGCGACAGCCGGGGCGACAGCGAGATGCTGAACTATGCAGATGAGGCATATCTTAGGTTCCGGCGCATCAAATGAGCGGAAGCCCTGGGGCGAGGTGGTGCGCTTTGGCATTGTCGGCGTTGTGGCCACGGCCATACAGTATGGCTGTTATCTGCTGCTCAAAGGCGTGATGTGGCCGGAGGTGGCCAATGTACTGGCTTATGCGGTGAGTTTTCTGTTCAACTTCGTGGCCAGCGTGAAGTTCACCTTCCACACCCATGCCACGGCACGCAAGGGAGCAGGCTTCCTCTTCAGTCATGTGGTGAACCTTTGTTTGCAGACGCTGTTCCTCCATCTCTTCCTCCGTCTCGGAGTCGGTGCGGAGCTGGCTCCGATACCCATGTTCTGCATCTGTGTGCCTGTGAACTTCCTGCTGGTGAGGCATTTCCTCAAAGATAAGAAATAAAGAAAGATATGAATAAGACTGAACTAATGCAAAGGGCTATTGCCCTGTCCGAAGAAAGTGTAAGAAAGGGCGGTGGACCCTTCGGGGCCGTGATAGCACGTGGCGGTGACATCGTGGCTGAGGCCTCAAACAGCGTCACCCTCGACAATGACCCCACGGCCCATGCCGAGGTGAACGCCATTCGCAAGGCAGCCCGACAGTTGGGCACCTTCAATCTCCAGGGCTGCGACATCTATTGTTCCTGCGAGCCTTGTCCGATGTGCTTTGGCGCCATCTACTGGGCACGGCTCGACCGCATCTTCTACGCCAACACACGGACGGATGCCGCCCGCATCGGATTCGATGACGACTTCATCTACCGTGAGATTGCGCTGCCTGTGGACGAGCGGGAGAAGACGATGGAGAGGCTGCTGCCGGATGAGGCCCGTCGCGCTTTTGAAATGTGGGAGCAGGAGGCCGGGAAAACACGCTACTGACTCTCGGTCAAGGCTGCGGCTGTGCCGAAGGTTGAGGCGAGTATGAAGGGCCATAATATATGCTGCTGTTCGGTGCGGGGATTGATGACATGGGTCGGAGCCCAAAGAGGTAGGCTGTGGATAAGAGAAGGAGAATGTAAACTATGAGACAGACGAAGACCGTTTCTGTGGTGATGTGCACCTACAACGGAGCACGGTTCCTGCGAGAGCAGATGGACAGTGTGTTGGCGCAGACCTATCCGCTGAAAGAAATCATTGTTCAGGACGATGGCTCTACCGACGCTACCATGTCGATACTTAACGACTATGCTCAGCTCGATGCCCGTGTGAAGGTGTATCGCCATGAGGGTGAGCAGCATGGTATCAATGCCAACTTCCTTTCTGCTATGCGCCGTGCCGAGGGCGACTATATCGCCATATGCGACCAGGATGATGTCTGGGAGCCCTACAAGATAGCATTGCAGATTGAGCATATTGGCGACTGCTTGCTCTGTGGCGGGCGTTCGGACCCATTCTCAAGTGATGGCAGCTATGTAAGTGCCGACCCTCGACGACCCAATGTCACACTGCTTCGGATGCTCTGCTGTGCCGAGATAGCCGGTCACACGATGCTTCTCAGACGCGATATGTTGAACTACTTTCCCGAGGGCTGCGAAATGCTTGGTGTCCGCTGCTATGATGCCGTGTTCTCGGTGACGGCGGCGGCCTTGGACAGTGTCGTCTACATCGACCGCGTGCTGGTTCATCAGCGCCGTTATGCCACTTCTTCCACTTTCACCTCTACCGAGGACAGCCAGCCCACAGTCCGCAACGCTTTCCACATGCTGCTGTGGTCGCTGCGCCACTACCGTCAGGTGCGTAGGCTGTCGGCTCCCGATTATGCTGCCTGGGAGCGTTTTCTCCGTGGTCTTCATTCTTCAGCTCCCGTGTGCGCCGAGGGGATACGCATGATGCGGCTCATGCAGTCGGCCAGCTTGTGGAGCTATGTGCGGTTCAGCGCTTTCTGTCTGCGCCACCGCAATGAGCTCTTCCACACTCGAAAGCCTTTTGCCGTGAGTGTGGTGCGTGCATTGCTCTTCCCCCTCACTTCGTGCTGGTATCAGCGTTTCCTAATCTTAGACAAGAAATAGTTCACACATTCGTCGAAAATCTTCACGCGGGCTACCTTCATGGTGGCAGCGTAGCAGACAGCTACAACGGCTACTTTGGCAATAAGCAGAGGCAGCCGCTGGGCCAGAGGTGCTGTGATAAGCTCTGCGGCACCGATGCACATGAGCGCAGCCAGCAGGAAGGGCGCGATGTCCTTGCCCACATCCAAGAGGCGCAGGCCGGTAAGCCGGTGAGCGAGCAGTTGCCACACTCCTGTCCACAACACTATGAGCACCGTGTAGGCACATACCATGGTGAGAATGCCCCAACGGCCGAAGGCCAGGATGACTAAGGTCTGAAGGATAACCTGTGTCAGGGTGCTCCACAGGTAGGTGTCCGAGCGCCCGTGACTGATGAGGAGATTCTGGTAGAGTGTCTGGATGGGCAGAAAGGCCCCTCCGATGCAGAGCAACTGAAGTAGCGGAATGCTGTCGTTCCACTTGTCGCCAAGGAGCAGGGGGATGAATTCCGGAGCGATGAACGCCAGCCCCAGCATGGAGGGCATGGAGAGAAAGGCTGTGAATCGAAGCATCTTGCGGAATACGTTCAGTTGTCGGCCCTGCTCGCCGCCCACTTTTACAAGCACCGGTTGAGCCACCTGCTGGATAGTGCCCGAGATGAACGACGTGCCCATGTTGTTCCACTTCGAGGCCTGCGTGTAGTTGCCCACTGCGGCTGCCGTGAAGAGTCGGCCGAAGATGAGCGAGAGCACATTGTTGTTCACCTGGTTGATGATGTTGGTGAGCATTATCTTGAAGCTGAAGCCGAACATGCGCCGAATGGGTGAGAAGTCGAAGTGGAGCGTGGGCAGCCAGCGCACATAATACAGCCGCATCACGTTGGTAATGAACATATAGGCGAACTGCTGCCAGGCCAGACTCCAATAGCTCAGTCCGGCGCAGGCCAGCGCGATGCCGAGGCTGCCGCTCACCAGCATGGCCACGGCGTTGATGATGGCCTTCTCGCGGTTCATCATGTTGCGGAACATCCATGCGGCATGCGTGGCACCGATGCCGGCCAACATCAGTGAGGCGAAGACGAGCCTCGACAGGGTCACCAGCTCGGGGTGATGGAAATAGGCGGCGATGAAGGGAGCGGCGAGCCACAGCACACCGTAGAGCGCTATCGACATAAAGGTGGTGAACCAGAACACGGCGTTATAGTCGTCGTGAGTGGCTTGTCGCAGATTGCACAGCGCTGATGTGAAACCACTCTCCTGGATGGAACCCGCTATGGCGGTGAAGACCGTGAGCATACCCATCATGCCGTAGTCCGAAGGCAGCAGAAGCCGTGAGAGCACGATGCCGATGAGTGCGTTGAGCACCTGCATGGTCATATTGTTGAGGGCTCCCCACAGCAGGCCCGACGCTGTTTTCTCTTTCAGTGTTTGTCCGTTCATCTTTTGCCTTAGCGTGACTTGATAATGAAGCCCGAGGTAATCCGGCTGTGCTTATCACCGTCCCTCCTGCTTCCCTGCTGCAAAGTTAGTGCAAACGAGAGGAACGACCAAGAAAAACGGATGTTTTTCGTGGGTCGCTCCCGAGCGCCGCCTAACTTCTTGCG
>ONMG01000267.1 GCA_900318855.1 uncultured Prevotella sp. | reverse complement strand
ATGCGGGACACCTTCTTGCTCAAGGAATGTGAAGATATGCTGCTCGCAGTTTATAAGTCCGTTTTGCAGGGCTTGAAAATCCTTGCACACTTTTCTTTCGTAGGAGGACACATCCTGTTCCAGCAATTCGTGCAATTGTTTTTTGAGGCTTCCAACATCTATCTGCTCTCGCGGTTTGGGGGTCACAGGATATTCCTTGTGGGTTAGTTAATCGCTATCCAAGCACAGTACACCCGCCGAACATGAAGCAAGAACGATTATTGCTGTCAAATCTGACATGAAATTCGTTTGCTTAGGTCCGCTGACTCTGCTGATGAGCTGGTGGCGGACGGATTATCTTTGGGGGATGACAAATGATCAATGCAGGGGCGGTGTAGAGGGGTCAACACTATGGTTCATGTGGGGTGAAAGTGGCGTCCTTGAGGGGTAAAGGCTAGGGTGGCCATATGGTAATCCTATAGAAAAAGATCGTTCATTACGCAGCGAATGATAAAAAGCTACGTAGCGAGCAATCGTTTGCCAGGCTGCAAAATCAAGTCACTTCATTGCTGAATTCCAACAACTTACCCACAGAGTCGAAAAGCACTGAGCGGATTGCCGCCAAGCAACCCTTCCACACCTTTATTAAGCTTGAATGAAAAAAAGAGGCACAAAACTTTGCCGTTTCTCTGAAATGAAGTAACTTTGACTCAAAGAAAGCATCATGAGGGTACTTATTGTCAACACAAGCGAGAATACAGGAGGAGCAGCCGTAGCTTCAAACCGGCTTATGGCTGCGCTCAACAACAATGGAGTGAAAGCGAAGATGCTCGTCAAAGACAAGCAGTCGGCGCAAATAACCGTGGTGGGACTCAAGCACGGACTGCGACAGCAGTGGCATTTCCTGTGGGAGCGCTGGTGCATTTTCTGGCACCTTCATCTCCACCGCGACCACCTCTTCGAAATCGATTTGGGCAATGAGGGCAATGACATCACCCGTCTGCCCGAATACCGCGAGGCCGACATCATCCATTTAGCGTGGATCAACCAAGGCATGCTCTCGCTGAAAGACATCCGTCGCATCCTGCGCAGCGGAAAGCCCGTCGTCTGGACCATGCACGACCTATGGCCAGCTACCGGCATCTGTCACTACCCCCGCGGATGCAAAGTTTTCTGCTCGGGCTGCGGACGATGCCGGCTGCTGCCGGGCGGAGGGGCTCCCAACGACCTCTCTGCACGCGTATTCAAGAAGAAGCTGCAACTCTACCACGACAGCAACATCCGCTTTGTAGCCTGCAGCCGCTGGCTGGAGCAGCAGGCTCGCGAAAGCCGGCTTATGCAGGGGCAGCGCCTCACCTCGATTCCCAATACCATCGACACCAATGTCTTCCGCCCCATCGACAAAAAGGAATCACGGTTCCGCGCAGGCCTGCCCGCCGACAAGAAGGTCATCCTCTTCGTCTCGCAACGGGTCACCGACGAGCGCAAGGGCATGAAATATTTCGTCGAAGCCCTTGAGCAACTTGTGAAGAATCACCCGGAACTCAAGGAGCAGAGTTGCGTGGCTATTCTCGGCGGCCACTCCGAGGAAATCACTCATGAGTTGCCCCTGCCCACCTATCCGCTCGGCTATATAAACGATGAGCGCAGAATCATAAACATCTACAATGCCTCCAACGTTTATGTGCTGCCCTCACTGGAGGACAACCTGCCCAACACCATCATGGAAGCTATGGCATGCGGAGTGCCTTGCGTGAGTTTCGCCGTCGGCGGCATTCCCGAAATGATCGACCACATGGAGAACGGCTTCCTGGCACCGCCCCGCGACGCGGAAAAACTGGCCGAGGGCATTTGGTGGACGCTGTCTGTCGCCACCGACAAGGTCAGCCAATCAGCTGTGACCAAGGTGATGCAGAAATACTCGGCTGCCTCGGTAGCCATGCAATATATAGAGGTGTACAACGAGGCACTCGCTCTTAAGAACTACCATCTATGATGCGCTTCACCATCATCACCTGCACTTACAACGCGGCCGATGTGCTCCAGCCCACGCTCGACAGCATCGCAGCCCAACAGTATCCTGCCGTAGAGCACCTCATCATCGACGGCGGCTCCGCCGATGCCACAGTCAGCATAGCCCAACGTTACAAGCAGCAGACTGAAGCCGAAGAACCGCAGGGGCGGACGGTTGTCGTCACCTCGGAGCCTGACAAAGGACTCTACGACGCCATGAACAAAGGACTCGCAAAAGCCACCGGCGACTACCTGGTATTTCTCAATGCCGGCGACACCCTGCCCGACGCCGACACCCTTGCCGACATCGCACGCACTGTGGGCAACGAGCGTCCCGGCGTGCTCTATGGCGACACCGACATCGTAGACCGGGAGGGCCACTTCCTGCGCCACCGTCGGCTCGCGCCGCCCGAACACCTCACATGGCACTCGTTCCGCCATGGCATGCTGGTGTGCCATCAGGCTTTCTACGTGCGCACCGACATAGCGAAGCAAGTAAGCTACAACCTGCGTTATCACTATTCAGCCGACGTCGACTGGTGCATCCGCGTGATGAAGCAGTGCCAACAGTCGGGCCTCACCCTGAAGAACCTTCACCGGCGGGTGGTCTGCTACCTCGACGGCGGCATGAGTGTTACCAATCACCGAGCCTCGCTCCATGAGCGGTTCACCATCATGCGCTCCCACTACGGACTCATCACCACCCTGACCATGCACCTGTGGTTCATGGTCAGAGCCATTCTGAAACGATAACATCAACCATTAATATTCTATGAAACATCTGCTAACACTCCTGCTATCCCTGCTCGCTCTGCTGCAACCCCAGCAACTCCTGGCAGGGCGTCACAAGACCCTCTTCGTCATCCTCGACGGCATCCCAGCCGACTGCATCGAACGCCTTCAACCACCCACTATTATGGCCATCGCTCACGAGGGTCAGTACGGTAGGGCCTATTGTGGCGGCGAACGCAATCTTTACAACCAGACACCCACTATTTCCGCCGTAGGCTACACCAACATCCTCACCGGCACTTGGGTCAACAAACACAACGTCTGGGACAACAGCAACATAAAAATCAATTACAACTACTGGAACATTTTCCGCATGGCCAAGCACCAGGACAGACCCGTGACAACAGCCATCTTCAGCAGTTGGACCGACAACCGGACCATCCTCTTGGGGGAAGACAAGCCTGAGGCCGGCAACCTGCACATGGACTACACCTGCGACGGCTATGACCTCGACGCAACCCGATTCCCCAAGAAGCACGACGATTTGCAAGTGTTCGACTACGACTGCCACGTTGCCGCTGATGCCGCCAACTGTATCCGCACGAAGCGCCCCGACCTGAGCTGGCTCTACCTCTGGTATTCCGACGACGCCTTTCACATCCATGGCTATGGCTTCTACTCCGACAGCTACGTGCTCAAAGCTGACAGCCTGCTGGGCATCGTGTGGAATGCAGTAAAGGAGAACGCCAGGAAATACAAGGAGGACTGGCTCGTCATCGTGACCACGGACCACGGACGCGACATTAAAGGCTATCACCACGGCGGACAATCCGACAACGAGCGCAGCATCTGGATATCCACCAATCTCAAGACCGTCAACAGCCATTTCCACAGTTCCACACTCAGCCACGTCGACATCCTGCCCACCATCTGCCGCTGGATGGACTTCAAGATGCCGCGCGACCAAAGATTCGAGCTCGACGGCACCTCCTTCTATGGCCCTTGCCCGCTGACCGACCTCTACGCCCGCAAATACGACGACAAGGTGACTCTTACCTGGAACTATCACGGCAAGTCGGGAGCCAAGCGAAAAGTGCCCGTCTACGTCAGCACCACCAACCACTTCGCTACGGGTAGCCCAGACCAATGGCTATTGTCCGGCTATGCCGACGCTGACGCCGGATATTATCTCGTCGACCTCAGCAAGCTTCCCAAGTCGGACTTCTATAAATTTGCCGTAGGCGACGCCGACGAGGCACTCACCCGCTGGTGGAAACCATAGAGAGGGTCATCAGGCAGCTCATACACTCCCTTTCGGATGGGGAGATGTATGAGTTGCAACAGCAGTTAGGTTGACCAATCCCGGAAGAGGGCAGCAATAAAGAAACAGCACTTTTCTTTGCTATTCCACGGGGTTGAGCTACCTTTGCAGGATGAAATTACATTTCCAGGACTATATTCCCCATTACCGGGCGCTCCTCACCTTAGGGACGCCCCTTATCATCGGGCAGATAGGTATCGTGCTTCAGAACTTCGCCGACACCCTGATGATTGGACAGCACTCCACAGTAGAGTTGGCAGCAGCCTCCTTAGTGAGCAATCTCTTCATCTTGGGCATGCTCATGGCCATGGGGTTCGCCCTCAGCCTCACCCCCATCATCGGCAAGCTCTGCGGACAAGGGCGCAACGAGGAAATAGGCGGTGTGCTGCGCAATGGCCTGGTGGTCAACACGCTCGTAGCGGTGGCCCTCATGGCTGTGTATACCCTCCTCTACTTTCTTCTTGACCACATGGGGCAACCGGCAGAACTGCTGCCCTATGCCCGCCCCTACTATCTCATCAATCTGGTGTCGCTGCCTTTCGTCTGCTGGCTCAACGCCATGAAGCAGCTGTTCGATGGCACCGCCGACACCAAGGCACCCATGTGGATACTCTTGTGGGGCAATGCCCTCAACATCTTCGGCAACTGGCTGCTCATCTACGGACATTGGGGGTTGCCCGAATGGGGCATCGTGGGAGCCGGTGTCTCCACGCTGCTGGCCCGCGTAGTGATGTTTGTGGCCATCCTACTGACTTTTGCCTTCTCACGGCGCCATGCCACAGAGCGTCGCGCCTTTGTCGGCAGCTGCACTTCGCGCCAGGAGCTTATCCGCCTCTTCGGACTCGGTCTTCCCATCAGCCTTCAGATGGGCATGGAGAGCGGCGCATGGTCACTGTGCAGCGTCATCGTGGGCTGGATAGGCACCCCAGCCTTGGCAGGCCACCAGGTGATGCTCACCATCAGCCAGATGTTCTTCCAGTTCTATTACGCCATGTCGGCAGCCGTATCCATAAGGGTCAGCCACTTCCATGGACAGCGCGATTACCTGTCGGTGAGGCGCACTGCCTGGGCCGGCTGCCACCTGAACTTCTTGATGGCCTGCCTTGTATCGCTGCCAGTCATCATCTTCCGCAGCCGCATGGGCTATCTCTTCACCGACTCAGCTGAAGTGGCAGCTGACGTGGCATCGGCCATACTGCCACTGACTATCTATCAGTTCAGCGACGGCTTCCAGTGCACTTTCAGCAATGCCATGCGTGGACTGGTCTACATGCGGCCGATGATGCTCGTGGCCTTCCTCTCCTATTTTGTAATATCGCTGCCCTTGGCCTACGTCTTCGGCATCGTGTGCCAAGGTGGGCTTATGGGCGTATGGTTCTCGTTCCCTTTTGGCCTCACCATTGCCGGTGCTCTCTATTTCGCCTTCTACCAAAAGCGTCTGCATGAGCTCACCCTCAAGCCCCAATGAGCCGGCAGCAGTGCAGGGGCACGCTTTTTCCTGACTCCATCAATGCGTCACCCTTAATTGACACAATTGATATTTTTATGTAAGTAACGAACGCAGGAGCAGTGCAGGAACGCGCTTTTTGAGAGAAAAAGGCACTTTCGTTTGGCAATGACGGAAATATAGCTTACTTTTGTGGTAGTTAAGACAAGAATCGTGATGAAGATAGAAGAACAGCAACTGCGCGCACGCTTCAACCCCGAAGGCTCCCTGCTCAGGCGCCACCAGCTCAGGATGCTGGAGCTGCTGCTGGAAGTCGACGCCATCTGCCGCCACCACGGCATACGCTATTGGCTCAGCAGCGGCACACTAATCGGGGCGGCACGCCACAGGGGTTTCATTCCATGGGACGACGACGTCGACATCGAGATGCTGGAGCCCGACTACCGCAAGCTGTTGCGCGTGCTGCCGAAGGAGCTGCCACCCACGATGGCTCTGCAAAGTATGTCGACCGATAAAAACTATTTCTTCTTCTATGCCAAGCTGCGCGACCGCCGCTCGCATCTCGACGAGGGGCACAACTACGACAAGCTATGCGCCGAGCAGGGCATCTACATCGATATCTTCCACTTCTACCGTCAGCCACTGTGGATTCACAAGCTCTCCGAGCTGCTCGAGGGCCATGCTTATAAGATTTGCCGCACGGGCGGACAGTGGTGGAAGGTGAGAGCCATCACGACATTCAACCGCCGGCTGACCTTCCCCATGCTTCGGCTGCTCTGCCGCTGCACCCGGGCACCGCTCCGCCATGCACTCGGCACCCCCTACGACAACCCCCGGTTCCTGGAGGACATCTTCCCGCTCCAGGAGATGGACTTCGAAGGCCATCGGTTGCCCGTGCCTGCCCATACCGACCGTATGCTCACCCGCCTTTATGGCAACTGGCGGCAGCTGCCCGACTTAAAGGACATCCGTCCTCACACAGCACATCTCGATATTGCAGACTGAAGGTCGACCTTCCACCGTCTCCCCTCATAATTCCAAATCCATATGTCAGCACTCCTTTCACAGACTCCAGCCCAGTCCATAGCCTCCAAGTTGCCCTACAAGACCGATGTAGCCGTATTGCTCATCTTCTTCAATCGTCCTTCCACCTTTGGGAAGGTATTTGAAGAAGTCAGGAAGGCACGCCCCTCGCGTCTCTTCCTCTATCAGGACGGGGCGCGCGGCGAACGCGATATGACAGGCGTGGAGGCCTGCCGCAAGCTATGCTGCGACGAGCGCATTGACTGGCAGTGCGAGGTGCACCGGCTCTATCAGGAGAAGAACTTCGGCTGCGACCCCTCCGAATACATAGCGCAGAAATGGGCCTTCTCGATGGTTGACAGATGCATTGTGCTTGAGGACGACGATGTGCCCGCACAGTCGTTCTTCCCCTTCTGCAAGGAGCTCCTCGACCGTTATGCCGACGACAACCGCGTGTGGATGATTGCCGGATTCAACACCGACGAAGTCACTCCCAACGTCGGCAGCGACTATTTCTTCACCAGCATCTTCAGCATCTGGGGCTGGGCTTCCTGGCGCCGTGTGGTCGACACGTGGGATGAACACTACAGCTGGCTCGACTCACCCGAGACGGTAGCCGACTTGGAGCGGCTGATTCTTGACCGGCGTTTCTTCAAAGGCTTTATCGACGAATGCCGCCGGCACCGGGCCACCGGTGTGCCCTACTATGAGACCGTGTTCTGGGCCTCCATGCTGCTCAACAGCGGACTGGCCATTATGCCGACGAAGAATCAGATTAACAACATTGGCCTCACTGCGGATGCCACTCACTATCAGGCCAGTTTCAAGACCATGCCCCGCAGGCTCCGCCGCATGTTCACCATGGACCGTTTCGAACTGTCGTTCCCGTTACGGCATCCCCGCTATATGATAGAGAATACCGACTTCAAGGAAAGTGTCTACCGGGCCCACGCGTTGAACCACCCATGGATTAAGATAGGCCGCTCCTTGGAGGAGCTGGCCAACAACCTGCGCTATGGCCATTTCGATGTTATCGAAAAAGCCATAGCTAACAGGGTGAAGAAAACCGTGGGACTGAAATGAAACGCCCCTCGCCGATTATTCTCACGGTCAGGGTCTGAGCACCTTAGTCGTAGAAATGCTGTTGTCGCCGAACAACTGACGTCGGATAAGCAGACCGTGAGCATCGGGCCTCACCTGTCGCCCGCTAAGGTCGAAGTAGGCGGTGCTCACCACGCGCTTGCTTCCGTGGGTGCCCTCGATGGAGGTGACCTCTTTGAGATTGAGCGTGGTGACATCCGACTTCATGGTGGTGCCATTATATTTGTATACCACTTGTACGCCGATCGTCATTAAGTCGGAATAGTAGTATACCGTACGCACAAGACCTTTCGAAACAAAATCGTAGCTGTCGGTAAACGCGGCGGGCACATCGGTCATCGGCTCACTGAGCCCCTGATAGAGAGGCGGTGCGAAGGTATAGAGCTTGCCATCGAAGAACACACTGATACTGACAAGCTTATGGAAAGCAACGCGCAGGTTGTTATTTCAAAGGGCATGGCGTTGATGTCTTTACCTTCGGCGCCAGTTCTTAGACTGAACTACTCCAATACTTTCAAAGAATTACTCCCATACTTCACCTAAGTACTGAGCCGAGGAATGCAAGTTCCTGACTTCGTCAATGCGCCACCCGAAATCACTGCAATGTGTTTTTAGTAGATTGATGTGCGAAGATGAAAGTGAAGGGAAATTGCGCCTTGGCGCATAAAATAAGATAGCGATAAACTTCACGCTATACTAACTCTGGCACAGAACATCTTCACGACCGTGTCCATGCTGATGTAGCTTGCGAGTGGTTATCGGTCGAAGAACGGGAACCTGTGAGCACATTTCTTACAAACAGACTCTTCTGCCGCTTTATTATATGTCTGAAGGGCAAAAAACTCCTTCTGCCATAGTAGCTTTATCTTTTCTTTTTCGTATCTTTGCCCACGGAAATCCCTGCGTACAGGTGGGGAGGACAACATTGTGGAATTTAGCGTTTGCTATTTATTCAAAACGTTCAGGAAACTTGGCGGTGGAAAGAACTTCGAGAGAATAAAGAGCGGACGCCCGCGATATGCGTGGGCGTTTGGCTTGTCTTTCGAAGTAGGTTTCCGCCAAGTACCTCTGAACGTGGACGAGTTCATTCGCCCACGTTTTGCGTCAATGGGGTGCTTGCGGAAGCTGCGTTTAGGGAATAAAGCGCATACGCATTAATATCAAAAAAGCTATTAATGCTATGTCAAAGACATTATTGGAACAGCTGCCCGAAATAGCCAAAGAAGGCAGGGCAGAGGCTCATCACATCTTGGAGCGATTGGGCAATGGCACACGCATTGGCCTGCAGACCAATGAGCTCGTGCTGCCGTGTAAGGACATCTCTGGAATCTTCCGTGGGCAACAGCCGCAACTGCCCAACGCTTTCAACCAGGCTGTGGGCGACGGTCAGTGGATGAACCGACTCATCTATGGCGACAACCTGCTTACCCTCCAGGCGCTGCTTGCCGGTGACCCCGACAGCGGTCTGCCCTCATTGAGCGGCAAGGTGGACCTAATCTACATCGACCCTCCGTTCGACTCAAAGGCCGACTATAGAACGCCCATTACCCTGCCCGGCACCAAGTTCGAGCAGCGACCGACGGTCATTGAGCAGTTCGCATACACCGATACTTGGAAAGAAGGAACCATCTCTTATCTGAAGATGATGTATCCTAGGTTGGTGCTGATGCGAGAGCTGCTATCGGAAAGGGGTAGCATCTATGTGCATATCGACTGGCACATCGGAGCATATTTGAAGATTATGCTTGATGATATATTTGGGAAGGATAACTTTGTTGATGAAGTAATTTGGGCATATGGCTCTCCGTCTGGTGGCAGAGCTGCAAGTGCCACGCTCGTTACAATGCACGAAACGATTTTCCATTACGCCAAAAATTATCCACAACGAGCAGAGAACAAAGTAT
>ONMG01000008.1 GCA_900318855.1 uncultured Prevotella sp. | reverse complement strand
TCGTCAGAATGAGGAAATAGGCTCAGTGGAAAATAACCGTTGTTGGAGCTTCGAAGGACTTCTGCGCACTTCGTGCTCGTGTGCCCCACGGGGCTCTGTTGCTGTGGCAGTCCCCCGGTCTGCGCTCCTATCGTCGCTTGACTCCACCAAAGACGGCCGGCCGTCGTTAGTGACGAGAGCCCGTTCAATAAAAGGAAGCGTAAGCATGCTCTCCTACATTTTGCCCACGTAGGTTCTCGCACAACCCGAATCTACAAAACAGCAGGAGCTGCCCACGCCATATATAAAGCATGGGCATCACTCGCTATCCATTGACTGATTCGTTTCACCTTGCGAGATTTACGTGAATCAAACGGCAACGTGATGCTTATCGTCTTAATCCTCAATGTCAGAAGACAGTCACTGACAGCTGCCTTTCCGATTGCAAACTTGCTAAGATTATCGATAGCATGCAACATTTTGAACAAGTTTTTTACCGTTCCTGCTGATGTTTGTTCTTTCTTGGTTGCAAAGTTACAAAGCAAATGTGCCAAATACTGTCAAAGACAGGATAAATTCTTAGTCCCGAGATGCAGCCTAACGTATACTACACACTCAGCTCGCACGTTTGGCACCTCTCTCTCAAGCATCCTCACGGATAGAATCATTCCACCCGGATATGTGGGGAAACTGCACAGCGAGAAGCCCACTGATGACTCCAGGACATCAGTGGGCTCGGGGGAAAGAAGCTGCGTTGTTCGTTCTAAGGATAGCAGCGGGTACTACTATGAATCTCTGTCAGGCTTGTCTTGTAGGCGGGGTGGAGTTGTGAACTCCACTCCGCGTAAGAAAGTCGTTAGTTCTACACTTTGGTAGCGAAAGCCGTGAGCATCCAGACGGTCTTCTCTTGTGAGGTCAGATAGTCGCTCATCAGGGAGACGGTCACCTCGTCGCCGCCTTCGGAAGCTGCTGCAAGCACCTCACGCTCGTCGCTGATGAGAGTCTTCAAGCTCTCAAGGACATATCCGAGTCCTTCCTTGCCTGTCTCTACCACTTCGAGCTCCTTCACCTTCGACTGCTGGAGGTAGACCGAGAAGCGGTGATCGGGCTGACCGTCAAGCTGGAGGATGCGCTCTGCCACTTCATCGATTTTCGAGGCAACGTCGTTGTAGAGCTCTTCGTACTTCTCGTGCAGGATGAAAAATCCATGTCCCTTGACATTCCAGTGGAGGTTTCTAAGGTTGGTGTAGTGCACCTGAAGGTCAGCGAGGAGCTGCGAGAGCAGGTTGTTCACTGTGTTTGCATTGTTGGCGCTGAGGCCGGTAAAAGCTAAAGTCTTCATATTCGTAAGTATTTTAATCGTTTATATTCTTTGTTTCTTTTCTCTGATGCAAAGGTACTGACTTTACGGGCATCTTGCAACAGCCTTTTTCTATCGGGCAATAGACAGCATCTATATATCGACCCACAATACTGATTATCAACGAATTGTACAGAGAAGCTAACACATCATACGACTTAAAGTTGTCAACATCTCCCGATTAAACAGGCAAGAAATCGACTGCTGGATGGAAACGCTTAGTGTCACTATTCAGCGCTGGCTCGTTCAATCTCCTATCCAGATGGATTTCGAGTTCATCAATCATGTCTAAAAGCATAGTCATGGGACCAAGCTTGCGTTACCAGACCTTGGCAATACAATTGCCGGTCCTTGGTAATGGGGTTACCGGTTCTTGGTAATGCGATTACCAAAGCCTGGCAACAATAATGTAGGTACTTGGAAAATGATTTGGATAGTTGCCGTTTTGTTCTGCATACTAAACAAGGATTTTGACATACAGCATGAAAAGAGTAGGGCTGTCCCTTGCTTAAAAGGAGAATTATTCGTAAATTTGCGCTGCGTGAACTCGCAATGACTTTTCCTTCACTTCAATACCTGTCAAGATGAACTACAGAACCTGTTCTCAATTGCACTGCTCTTGCTGCTGCCCATCTGCAACAGTGCATGTTCGGGCAAGAGCTCAAGCCAGGCCGGAAAGGCTGACACGGTGGTAGTAGAACCTATGTACAAGCTCTACCCTACCACGAACAACTGGAACTTTCTCAAACTTAACACAGCCGATGGCAGAATCTGGATCGTTCAGTATGCCATTAATGATGACAGCAAGCGTTTTGCCGTCGCACTCAACAAGACATCGCTATTGCCTTCCGGGACACGACCCTCAGCAGGGCGCTTCGCCTTGATTCCGACCTCAAACATATGGAATTTCATCCTCCTCGATCAGGTGGACGGACGCCAGTGGCAGGTACAATGGGGGCTCAAAGAAGAAGACGCTATGGTGCTGCCCATCCCTCAATCTGATTAACAACACAATGTTATGACACTACAACAACTTGAATATGTACTGGCCCTGGCCCGGTTCGGACACTTTGCGAAAGCTGCCGATTACTGTAAGGTGACTCAACCCACATTGAGTTCCATGATTCAGAAACTGGAAGAGGAGCTGGGAGCCAAGCTCTTCGACCGAAAACGACAACCTATCCAGCCTACACTGGCTGGAAAAGCCGTCATCCAGCATGCCCGCACAGTGCTCCATGAGGCTCGCCGCCTTCGTGATGCCGTTGAAGAAGAACGGCAGTCGCTCAGCGGAACGTTCACTATCGGCGTTCTTCCAACAATTGCACCCTATTTGCTGCCTCTCTTCTTCCCACGCCTGCTTGATGAGCATACCGAGATGGACGTGCGCATCATCGAAATGAAGACGCGCGACATCAAGATTGCACTGCAACAGCAGTATATTGACGCAGCCATCCTGGCCAGAGTTGACGGACTCGAAGAGCTGAATCTCACTACCTTATATTATGAGCAGTTCTATGCCTACGTGGCAGCCAACGACCCGCTGGCAAGCAAGACCTCAGTAAAAGTGAACGACCTGCCTGAGGAATATCTATGGTTACTCGACGAGGGGCATTGCTTCCGCGATCAGCTCGTGAAGTTCTGCGAGCTGCCAGCCGCCTCACTGAGCAAGAAGACCTATCGGTTGGGCAGCATCGAGACTTTTATGCGAATGGTAGAAAGAGGCAAGGGAGTGACCTTCATCCCGGAATTGGCTGTACGCCAGCTGTGTGAGGAGCAACGAAGGCTGGTAAAGCCCTTCGCACTGCCGATACCTACGCGAGAAATCGTGATGGCTGTTACACCTGATTTCATAAGACAGGCTATCGCCCGCTTCCTTCGGGA
>ONMG01000069.1 GCA_900318855.1 uncultured Prevotella sp. | reverse complement strand
TGCTTCCGGGATGCCAAGGGCGATCAGGTTTTCTTCTGCGATGCGGATTGCCTCTGTTGCATCGAGAAGCTGATCGTCCATGAAGTTCTCAACGACTCCCAGAGATTTTTGCTTATCTTCATACCAGCGGTCGCCGCCAAAGGCGATGAAGTCTGTGGCGCTCGTGAAGCGCAGCTGATTCATACATTCTTTTGAGATCACCTTGGCCTCACCGATATCGGAGTAGTCATCCGGTTTTAAGAAGCTGGTGCCGAATGTATCCTCATATTCATCGGGAGGAACATAGTCCGCGCTTCCTTCTACCTTGTTCTTGTAAAACTTCAGGGCACTATGCCATATGGTCCGCAGCTCCTTGGCAGGAAGAGGAGGATCGCATTTGCTGGCGCGTTCCAGATATGCCTCGTAGGCTTTATCTGTTGCACCGAAGCGCTTTAACACGCGGCCTGCAAAATGCGACATCGTATTATTGCGACTTCCCTCCGGAATAGACCCACCGGTATAAGCAGGCTCATCCGATTTTTCCGTCGCTGGTGTATCCGGTAAGATCTCATCAATCGTAAGTGTGCCTTCATGCCAGAACACATCCTCTGGCTTTACCTTTGCGCCATAGAGGAACCTGGCCGCATCGAGCGCCTTGGAATCAAAAAACGGAAACTGCTTCATGCCGGACTTTTTAAGCGCCGTAAAGGCAGCGGCATCTGAGCAGATCGTGATCGGTGCGATCAGATGGAACCGGGGACGAGCAGAGTATTTATCCTTCGGCAGCATATTGTGACGGCTGGGAGAAGTGGCAAACGAGACGTCTGCAAGTGGACCTTTGGCCAGTTTCTCCGGAGTTACCCAGGCATCCGGATCTTCAGAGAAATCATTGTCGCAGTCCCAAACAATCGCATCGGCAGAGAGAAAATTGTCGTTGGAGCGATAGCTGTTCTTATAGGCTGCTGTCACGTGATCACGGGTAACGGCAGCAGCAAAATCCTCCGGGTTCTTGATGACAGCCTTATGGGGATAGAGGCAGTTGGCCTCATTACCCGTGCAATCGGCAGTGAATAACGTAAATTCCATCATCAGTCGAAGACCTCCCTTGATTCATCCTCGAGCACCTTGGTGATGAACTTGAGTGCCCTGATCATAGTCTCCAGTTCACAGTCGCCGCCGAGAATGACCTCAAATCCGTCTGTATTTCCATAGTGGTCGTGAAAGACATGAACATCCATATCGGTGCAGGCAGCATCCGAAATCCGGAAATAGGTTCTGCCGCCATGTCCGGTGTCGCCGCCTGTATAGCCTGTGGTTCCGGCTTCTACTTCGAGGATATTGGCGCTTACCACCTCGCGCTCATAGGTTGTGAATTCGGTGCCATCCGTCAGCACCTTGCTGTTTTCTTTCACTTCGTACATACTTAAACCTCCTGACAATCTTCTGTGAAATAACGCAAACGGTAGTCTTTCCATTTGGCGCGTTTGATTTCGGCTGCCATGCCGGACGTGATACGGTTGCCGAAGACCCAGACCTCCTGGCATTTGCTCATTAGGGCATTCCCGAAGAACAGACCGAGAGAGCGTTCTGTCTCATTGCTGTCATCGAGAAACTGCGGAAAAAGCAGATGCGGCGCAATTGGGATGTATCCCTGATCCACGGCAAAGCGGCTGTAGCGTCTGGCAGCGATCACGTTTCGTTCCACATCTCCGGAATAGGGAGAGCAGATGTAAATGATCGGTCTGAACGCTCTAAGTGCACGCCTTTCACCGGCTTGAATGTTCTTAAGCGCCTGATAGCAGGTCGGATCTGGATAGCCTTCACTGTTTCTGATATTCATGCGATTACCTCCTTCCCGAGGTGGTCATTCACCTCTACTTTCCTCTGGAGAAGGGGAGCCGTTTTGAGCGGAAAAAAACTCGCCTCCGCTTTATTTGCGGAGGTGAGTCAGGAAAGGATTTACTGTTCTATGAGCGGAAGATTGCCGTCAGCCTTCATCCTTTCATAGATGAAAAGCCTTCCGGCCTGCGTCCAGTAAGTATGGACGGCAGTATGGATTTCACCGTCGCTCCCGGTGAAGGTTGTGGTTTTCGTGGAGGTGTAGCCTTTATCGGCGTACTGCTGGTAGAGGAGCCAGATGCCGCTCGGCTGTCTGAACTGGATGCCTTTCTCATGCAGCCATTTGTTCATCCGCTTCGCACTCCAGCCGTAATCCTTTGCGATTATAGAGATAGCTACGAGATCCTTGCAGTTTAAAACCACATCGTAATAGCTGACTTTTGGTTTCATCTCAGCGATCTGCTGAGTCTGCACGGCAACCGTATTTTCAAGCTGCTGCCTTTTCTCGCGTTCTGCTTTGAGTTCCTGCAAAGCCGCGATGGCGATATCGGGGTTTGCCAGAATATCATCGATGGCATAAAGACCGTGTTTGCGGATGGACGGTAGAACCTCAGAGGTTACCCAGTGTTTAAAACGCTTTGCAGTAGGAAGCTTGCTCCCGAGGATAAGGGAGTACAGACCGGACTCATTGATGACGATGGTTTCCTTCATCTGATTTCCATCGAAAACCATCAACTTCTGCCGGTCGTCCTCATCCACGTGTCGGTTGATATCTCGACTACCGTTTTGGTACTCGAGGATGCCTGCAACGTCCTTGCCGACGAACCACGGCTCATTGCCGATTGTGACAGAACGGACAGTTCCGAACTCTGCGTTTGTAAATGTTGTTACTTCGTTTGTCATAAGATTTTCCTTTCCGGGCGAGCGGAAAGTTTTTGAATGCTCACCCTTTCACTTTCCTCTGGAGAAGGGGAGCCGTTTTGAGCGGAAAAAAATCACCTCCGATTTTTTCAGCAGAGGTGATAGCCATGAATAATGTTTCAATCTTTTTTGTAAAACGGAGTAGTATAACCGTCGGCGCGAAGGATAAGCCCCGGAGTCCACGGAGGTGTTCGCCCCATCTGTTCGCAGATCGCATCAAGAGAGACTTTCGGGTCTGCTTCAATAATCAATTCATCATGCACATGCATGACAATCCGGGAGCAGCGAAGTGTCTTCATGGCGTAGCACAAAATATCGCGAGAAGTAGCTTGCACGATATTTTCCACGAACTTTGGACCATAAGAATCGAGCCGTTCCCATTTCTTCGTAGATCCGATTCCCTCATAAGTGATGCATTCGCCGCCGAACTTGTTTGCGCCGATTCTTGGTTTCACATAGGCAAGTTTCCGGCCAGAAGGGAGCTTGATAAAGAGCATTCCGGATCTGCAGGAGAAAGTAAGACCATAGCAGGACGTGGTGTACTTATGCTTGACGGCTTCCATGACCGCGTGATCTACGTCCCACCAGAACCGAACGATATGCGGGTTCGTCTGTCGCCACGCATCAACCAGCGGAGGAAGTTCATCCTCAGAAAGTCCCATCTCAATGGCGCCCATTGCCTTGAGTGCTCCGACCGAGCCGCCGTAGCCGAGGGCCAGCTCTGCAATTTTGCCTTTCTGTCGGAGGTGTCCATTTACACCGTGCTTTACAACGGGAACATGAAACATCTGACTAGCGGACGCGCAGTAAATATCGCCACCATCTTCAAATACCTTCTGTCGCCATTTTTCACCGGCATACCATGCGATGACTCTGGCTTCGATAGCAGAGAAGTCAGCCACATAAAAGAGCATACCGTCTTCTGGAATGAAAGCTGTGCGGATAAGCTGGGAGAGCGTATCGGGTACATCTTCATAGAGCATCTTCACAGCCTCGAAGTTTCCGGATTTCACCAGAGCACGAGCAGATGACAGATCTTCCAGATGATTCTGAGGAAGGTTCTGCAGCTGAATCAGACGTCCTGCCCATCGGCCTGTGCGGTTGGCTCCGTAAAAAGCGAACATTCCTCTGGCCCGTCCATCTTCACAGACGGCACGTTGCATAGTCTGATATTTCTTGACCGAGGACTTGGCAAGCTGCTGCCGAAGTTCAAGAACGGTGCAGAGTTTCGGCGGGGCCGTCTTCAACAGTTCCGCGATGGCCTTTTTCCCGAGGGTGTCAGTTTCAAGACCATGATAAGAAAGCCACTGCTTCATCTGCTGCACGCTGTTCGGATTTTCAAGAGAGGTGAGCTCCTGCATTGCCGCCATTAGCTCTGACCGTGACCTGGCATCCATCTCGATTGCTTTTTCAACCAGATCAAGGTCCAGCCGGACACCGCGGTCGTTGATTTCCTGATCGATGTGGTATTCGTCCCAGACAAAGTCTGGTACCGGGAATTTGGAAAGGCGCTGCTTGATGCCCATTTCGGTTTCAACGTCCCGGATGTTGTAGCGCTTAAACATATCCCATTTGTCCGGAGCATGACAGGGAAGGTTTCTGGTGCGGCCTCCATTCGATTTTGTAGGAGCACAGGGAACGCAGAAATATTTGATGAGATCCTTGCCCTCGGTGAGCTTCTGCTTCTCAAGTCCAAGGACTGCGCCGACACCTTCGAGCGAGCGGGGAAGTCCCATCGTGGACGCCCAGACCATGGAGCAGTGCCAGCTCTCAGGGTTAAGGAAGCGGACTTGTTCTGTAGAAAGCGGATGACTGTCATGAAACGGATCAAGACTTAGATCCATATCCCGCAGGTATCGGGACAGGCACACGCGTTCAAAGTTCGCGTTGTATGCCCATTTGATGACTTTATCACTGATCAGAGCATCAATGATCTCTTGTGGCAGCTTTTCACCTTGTGCGAGATCAATGGTTTTCACTTCACAGCCGTCGATGGAATAGCCAAAGAGCAGGATCTCGAAAGCCGGGGACTCAGCATACTTGTACACGCCGCACTTGCCAAGTTCGACGTCACTGTAGGTTTCGATATCTATACTTAAGGTTTTCAATAGTTGCCTCCAATCAAACAAGCGGCGGAGATTTCTCCCCACCGCCTGCCTCATGTTATTTCAGATTAAGTTCTTTCATCCGGGCCTCGTGATATTCCTTATCACGTTCTGTTTTTTCACGTTCAAGCCGTTTCTTCTCGGCTTCCCAGGCTGCATTTTCCTTGGCCTGCCTACGATCATCTACGGTATCGATGATCGAGCGGATCAGCCAGAAGACCGCGACGGTAATATACAGGATCAGAGTCAGAGCACAGAGAATGTATGTCCAATTCATGGCTTGCCTCCTCAGTTCAGAAAATCTTCATCGTCATCGGTTGCAAAGTCGGATTCGGCACTTGCTCTGCCTCCCAGCGGTTCGCCATCACGGATTTTCTGCAGGTTGTTAAGCCCGCAGGCGATGCCCTTGTTGCCGGAAGAGTTGAAGGCGTAGAAGGTGACGGATGCGCGTCCGTAAACGCCGCTGTAAACTTCCGAGCGGGTCAGAATCGGGTTGCAGTCCGCATCGACGATTCCCGGCGCACTCGGAGAATTTGCATTGACGAAGTAGGAATTCCTGTAAGCCTCATCGTCCGGACGTTCTACATCTCCGTCACGAAGAGGTGTCTTGATAGCAGAGAGAGCCGGTACGCTCTTTCCGTTTCCGCGGAGCTTTGCCTCGCCTTCCTTATAGGCGGCTTCGATGGCAGCCTTGATCTTGGAAAGCGTTCTGGTGTCTGACTTCGGGATGATCAGGCTCACGCTGTATTTCGGAGCACCGCCGTTGATCGATTTCGGCTCCCACACGTTTGCGTAGCTCCAGCGAGTGTCAGGTCCAGTGATGACTTTCATCGGGTTCACAATTTTTTTACTCATGATCTTTTTCCTCCATAAAATCATTTTTTGCTGTGTTCATGGCCGGGCGCTTATCTGAGTCCGGCACGAGAGCGGGTTTGCCCTGCGGCTTTTCGATATAAGCCGACAAGAGTTCATCAAAGCGGGATTTCCCGAGAAGCTTCTGCATGGCTGTGATGCCAAGGAGTTTCTTTTCATAGGGATCGAATCCTGCCTTTTTGACGGTATCTGCGACGGCATCTTCATTGGTGTATCTGCGATTCGAGCGGCCTTCGACCAGCTTAAAGCCGGTCCATTCCTTACCGGAGAGCGCCTTCTGAAGTGCATATTCCTTGATGTCGTTCGCCCAGTTTACGAGACCATCCACCTTGGAAAGAATGATCTCGACCTCGGTATCTGTCAGAAGTGGTGGCAGCTTGAAATCGTACTGCGCCATCTTGAGGTTTGCCTCGGCTCTTGCCCGGCATTCATTCTTGGCCTTGCAGAATCCGCACCATTGTCCACAGAGGTAGTTGCCGCCTCCTGCGAAGGCAAGGTCTGCAGTGGGTTTTAATACTTCATCTGCCCATTTGTAGAGGTCTGCCTTGCTGATCTCGAAAGTGCTGATGTTTTGGCGGCGAGGCTGATAGATTGTCATGCTCACTGAATCGACATCGTAGATGTCATCGAAAAGTTCCAGAGCGCCGAGCGCGTAGCATTTCATCTGCGGATTTTCTTCTGCAGAGACGAGAACGCCCAGCCCGTGCTTATAGTCAATAATCCGGAGCGTGCCATCTGCGATGATGATGCAGTCAGCTGTGCCGAATCCCTGTCTTACCCAGCGGGAAAAATCTACCCGCTGTTCTACGAGAACAACCGGATCGTTGCAGGTCTGTTTCGCTGCTTCTACCTGTTCGAGGACATATTCCATGTAACCGGTAGTGCAGTTGTCCATCTCCTCGCTGAACCACGACAGGTTCTCAGTCGGGTCGGGTACTCCTTCGCCGAGAGCTTTGCGAAGCTTATATTCCGCAAGCGTGTGGGCGTCGGTTCCTTCCGCAGCATAGTCGCTTCCTTTATCCTCGTAAGCCTCGCAGAGCCTTGCAGATGGCGGGCAATGAATCCACCTGTCAGCAGATGATGCTGAGAGAAGTGCATGTGATTTAGCTGCCATTTCCGAGTGCCTCCGCGTCCTTCTTCAGGGCTTCGTAGTTTGCCGGATCAACCTTTGACAGCCTGTCGGCACCATACTTCTGAATCAGCTCACGAACTTCCGTGGTGAAACCGGCACGTGACTTATCAGCAAGTATCGAGCGAACATCGGTAAGAGTCAGCTTGGGATTGTCCGGTTCCTTCTTTACAGGAGCAAGGACCGCTTCCTCTTTGACTTCGTCTGTTCCAGAGAACATCTGATACAAGCTGTCTGCCGTTTCAGTAAGTGCCGTAGCAGTTGAACGGAGATCTTTGATGATCTGTTCGAGTTCTGCCATTTTTGACATTTCCTTTTCCTCCTTCCTCGGATTGACTGTCTGCGGCAAGAATTGAAAGATTCCTTGCCAGTCTTGCGGATACGCGGCTGATGGCATTTAAGAGCCTGATCTCATCAGCCGTTGTGCCGACTCTGGCACCTCCACTGTCTGTGTAGTTTCTGTACATTGATTTCACCTCTCTTTCCGGGCCTTTCATTGCCCTTCACTTTCCTCTGGAGATTGGTGGACGGTTTGAGCGGTGAAAAATAAAAAAAATCTGCCACTGTCCTGAAATCGGAACAGTGTCAGTGAGACAATTTCCCATATGTTATGAGTTGCGTTCAGCACGGAACTCGTCGCGAAATTTTTTCATCTCATCGGCAAAGGTACGCTGCTTACGACCGAGAATCTCCGCAACCTTACGGTCGGAGATTCCTTCCGGATTATCCTGCCAGATCTCGAGAATTCGGTCAGCTTCCGGGTCAATTTCGCGAAGCCTCTTGATGAGTCGTTCCAGAAGATCACGGTCAGCAAGAACCTCGTCTATGGTTGGTTTATCATCTGGCACATAATCACCCAATGTTCCTTCTGCGTCCGGAAGGGGATCATCCACAGATACCATAGGTGTGGTTTGGAACTCGCAGTCTTCGCACATGCAGTCGCACAGCCAGAACTTATCTCTGGGGCAGATGCAGCGGTGCTGGTACTGCATCCGTCTGCGGAGAGCTGTACGCTTACGGTCATATTCTCGGTACTCCTCTTCGGGAATTTCAAACCAAGTACGAGTGCCTTTGTCATAGATACGATGCTGATTAGATTCTTTTTTCATAATTCGACTCCTTTGGGTTTGCTTGAATCCGCAGAAGCCGAATCGTCCGTAGAAACAAAAGGACGGGCAGGAGAAGCAGATAAAATGCTTCAATCCATGCCCGTCCAGCGGTTCTGCGGATTTTATTTAGTTGATGTAAATCAGATTTTGGTGTTGGTTATGGTATATTTGCCATTACTAAGAAAGGTGATCGTCGTTTTATAGTGCTTATGGATAATTTCCACGGATTTGCTAGAACCATCAGCACGACAGACCGTTTTTCCTTTTCCATTCTTGATTACTTCCATAGGGTTCACCTCCTTCTCGAATCGGAACTTATAAGTTACACTTGACCCAAAAAATATAGGCTTCATGTCATTAAGACTCTGCAGACACAATCAGCCCTAACTGGAACCTATCATGCAATCAAAAAGTAACCTTTAGGTTCCATAAATAATATAGCACCTATAGGTTACATTTACAAGCGAATTTCTCGAAAAATGTTGCTTTTGAGTTACACAGATGGTAAAATACAAAAGAAGGGAGGTGCTGAAGATGGCTTCTGAAAAAAGAACATTAGGCGAGTATCTAAAAGAATGTCGCACAGAAAAGGGTCTATCTTTAAGAAGGGTTTCGGAATTATCTGGGATTAGTCATACCGAAATCAAGAGAATTGAAGACGGCTTAAGAAGACAGCCTTCACCGCAGGTCCTTCGCTCATTGGCAAAGGCTCTTGATGCGCCTTACGAAGAACTGATGGAATTGGCTGGATATATTGATGATATGCAGGAAGAATCAACAGGGGTAGCTCCAGCCGGTATTGCAGGTGCGGAGGATTTATCACCTGAAGAATTAGATCGTGTTAATCAGTTTATAGCATTCCTTAAAACACAGAGAAAATAAAAAAGAACAGGGTATTGCATTTGCCCTGTTCTTTTGCGTGGTCTTAAACGCGAATGGGAACTCGTACAGTTTGAACTACAGGAAATCTGTTTCCCGCTTCCGCACGGATTGAATCGTAGAGATTAAGAGAATGGGTTACATCTTCAATCGTGATCGCAAGAGCGTACCCGATATTTTCTGTATCTGGAATGTCATAGCGAGTATGTAATTCAAGATATATTTCCCAATCACCGCTTCCGAAACTCGAATAGGTCTTTTCAAAATGGTAACAAGTATCCCATTTTTTGCGTCCATCAGTCTCTGATGGATTGCTGTTACCTTTTTTACCCGATCCGTTTATTGAATAAAGCGATGCACTTACGTATGCTTGTAAATAATCCTCGCCCTTGTCTTTATCTATAGGAGATTGCGTAACGCAAGTAACGGTTATCTTTACTTTTTTGTTACGTTTGCTCATGTCCAGACTGTCGCATACTAGCGGCATAATAAATTTTACACGCTGTTTGTGCTGCTTATTCATGGTTCCAACATGAAGAAAAGTCACTTTGTCTTCCGTCGAATACATGCTTGCCATAACGTCCGGGATTCCACGGCCATAAAGATCACCATAGAAGGCTGCGTCATCCCTATTTATTTTTTTCTTGCCAGGATCTATAGGAAGAAAAGTACCATGATATAGCAGTGCCTTCGCAAGCATTATATTTTTGTCAGGCAAAGAGTCTTCAATTTGTGCGAGGTCGCCAGAGATTACTGGTGCAGAAAAACTTGTTCCCGCATCAAATGCAAAAAGGTTATTAGGGCCGATCATCATAGAGTATTCATCTGGGAAGGCCGTTCCATTTTTTGAAACTGTAGCGGCATATGTGACAATATCCGGTTTTCTCATTCCCTTAAATCCAGGGCCAATTCTGGAATAAGGAGCAACTTCAAATTTTTTGCTAAGACTTCCTTCATGATCCTGTCCAACAATCGCTCCAACAGAAATGTTCAGCATAGAATCAGATGGTGGCGCAATCCGTGCATCATCATCGTCGAGAATTGCCTGAAGTGAATCCTCTGTTTTATAGAGTTTATGATTTCCTGCGGCGATAACAAATTGTATGTCGTATTTGCGCGAAAGCACATCGAGTTCATAGCCGAGATTACTAATGCGCTCACCCTTTATCGGGAATAGCCCAGCAGATGAGAAATTAAAGATTTTTGTGTCATTCCGATATCTCTGGACGGCTTCTTTAATGCGTCGAATCATAGTTGGGTTAGAAATGACAGTAGGATCGTCGCTTTCAGGATCTGGGCCCCAAATATTACAGTCAATAATTCGTGCGCGAGGAGTCATTACCCCATTGGCCATTTGGGTGCCTGTATTCTCAAAAGCAATTTTACTGGCCACGCTTGTGCCATGATTTCTATCGCCTGGTGATGCTCCCTGCGGAGTCCAATGCTCAATAACAAGGGAACTTAGTTCGGCAGGAAAATCGACACCACTATCCAGAACAGCTACAACGGGAAGGGCATCAATATCTATAGATGGATCGAGTGTAAGCTTGGTAGTTGCTGGTACACAATACGCTGGGGCAGTAGAATAAAACGCTGTAGGTGTAACTTGAGCTATGAATGGGTCTGAAGACATTTTCTGTAAACAGCTCAGTGATACTCCAGCGCGAATTATTCTTGTATCATCTGATAAAGAGTA
>ONMG01000122.1 GCA_900318855.1 uncultured Prevotella sp. | reverse complement strand
TAGCGGTAGTTGTACCGATGAGATTACCCTCACGATAGACACGGTAGCTGCTGGCACCATTGGCGACTTCGAAGGTGACATCGTCGACCTCGGACTGCTCTACAAGGTTGACCTACTACATTACGAAGAGAAACAAGGTACCCCCATCGGTGACCACATAGAAAGAATAGGGAAAGTATTCTTCAGTCGGGAAGCTTAGAGATGTCAGCCTCCGAGATGCCGGTAATCTCGGCTATGAGTGACGCGGGCATCCCTTTGAGTTTCATCCGCTTCGCCATATCCTCCTTTTCTTCTGCCCGTCCTTCAGCTCGACCTTCTGCCCGTCCTTTAGCCTCGCCAAGAGCCATTCCCGCACGTTTGGCCGAATCCATACCATTCTTAATGTCACGGTAGGCGTGAATGCTCTGTTCATAAGCCTTCAGCTCCATTGGCTTGAACTTAGCAATCTCGGCAGTCCGGAACAGTCTTTCAAACACGCGTCCTTGCAATTCGGCCGGACGCTCAAGCAGGTTTTGCAAATTCTTCAGGCAAAACAGCCACTTGTCAAGTACGGTGACACACTCATCAATATCCCTGTGGAAATTAGCCAATTCCACATAGATATAAGTCAGCTTGTCGTAGAACACCTCCTTCTTATTGACATCCATGAGCTTCACCTCACGAAAGATACCGTCATCACCACTTCGCTTGTTCTCGGGGAAAGCGAAGTTGAGTATGCCTATAGTATATACGTCCTTTAACTCGTAGTTCCAATCTCCTATTTCAGCCTGCTCTGCAATGGGGAATGTAGAATAGTAGATAGAACGATCCTTGTAGAAGTCCTGATACACATTCTGCATTTCAACGATGAATCGGCTTCCGTCAGACGTTCTGCAATAGACATCGAAGACTGCCTTACGAGCTGCCTCATTGCTACCAAACTTCTCACTGTTATTATATTCTACTTCTTCTACCACGCGTTCGCCATCAAGCACAGCATTGAGGAAACTCACCAAGAGCTCACTGTTGAACGGTGTACCGAAGATGCGCTTGAAACCAAAGTCGGTCAGCGGATTAATGTATCTTTCGCCAGTATGTATCATATCGCTAACAATTTATGGCAAAAATAAGAAAACTATCGTTACCCTCCAAGGAATCGAGCCATTATCTTTCCCAAAGGCCCTCCTTGCGGTCTTCGGCCTGCCCTTAGAATCGGCTACAGTGCTTTGTTGCTCTCATCCACCTTCTGCTGGATGGTCGTCATCTGGTCGCGATAGAGCTCACAGAGACGCTTGCCATTGCGGACGGTCTGCTCGGAGAGCAGCGTGCGGTTCCAGAGTCTCATCCCTCCGGCCGAAAGCGAGCGAAAACGGGCATCGTAGCGTCCCACCTGGAGTCCCAGCGTCCACGAGCGCAGACAGATTTCATCGTCATCATACTGCACCGGGGCAAAGAGGAAGTCGTTGTGGTGGAGGTATTGGTCGAAGAGCTCCTTGTTGATCCACATCGGTGCGCGACACACGCAGCAGACAAAGCTGAAAGGTCCCTCAGCCTCCGTCTTCACACGGTGCAGCGCTCCGTCGCGGAGTTCCACATCGCTGCCCTGCTTGCCTCCGAGAATCGCCATACGGGGATACTTCTTGAAGAGCTCCACGGCACGGTTCACCCATGAAGTGCCGGCAAAATCGTCGTCGTCCTGCATGAGCGCAATATATTTGCCGTTGGCCATACGCACGGCCCGGTCGTAGGTGACAACCTCGAAAAGGTCATTGCTCCTGAGGAGGAAGTCGTTGGGCCCCGTGAGCGCCTTCGCCAGCCGCCGGGTATGCTCAGGTGAGGAACCGTCGTCGATGACGATGATTTCCTTCGAGCCTTCATAACGGCGCAGCTTCTCGAGCACGTGACACACTTCCAGACTCTTGTTGTGCGTCTGGAAGATGAAGGTCACCTCGGGCTGATTGTCGTAGCCTTTGGCCTTCCACCACTCATAGTTCTTTTTCTTTTGTGCTATTCCCGTGCGTTTAAGCAGGGAGAGCTTGATGCGATCTAATAATAGTTTCATTCGGTCCTTTTTCTTTGGAGATTAAAGCCCATAGAGAAGCCTCAGCCTGCGCCTGCCGGGCGCTCATCGGGCTTCCCGCTTGTAATAATGTGCGTAGTTGAAGAAGGGTTCGGTCACGGCATCCCTGCTGCTGCCCACATACACATTGCCATAGGGGTCGACAGCACGCACGGTGACCTCGGCATTGGCCGACGTAGGCTCATACCAGTAGAGATGATTCATGATGAGATAGCTGTTCTTCTTGCTGACAAACTGATAGCTCACCGACTTAGCATACTTGTGGTGATACCCCGTGGCGAAGGCGTCCTGCCCCTGCGTGTTGATGCGCTGCATGGGGTGAGCTACGCCATTCTCAACGGCCTCCACCTTCCAGCGCGAATCGGCATTGAAGACATTGGCTACAATCACGCCACGGCCTTTGGGCAGCTTCCAGTCGGCAGCATAGGTCTCACCATTGTAGTCGGTCTCGGCCCGGAAGATGGACATCTGCTTCTCCTTCGCCCAAAACGTCCCTTTATAATAACTGTCGGCAATGCGCGTACCCCGGAAATTGTAGACATAATAACCGTTAGGCGTGCCGCAGATGTTGACGTTCGACTGCCATATGGTGCCGCAGGCTGCCGCATGACAGTGCTCAAAAAGATGCTGACCCTCGAAGTCAATCTCATGGTTGATGGCAAAGTGAGTGTGACCGCAGAAGAGCTCGTAGCCACCCTTGAAAGAGGAGAGCAGCCTGAGGATTTCGGGCAACAGCGAGGAGGCATAATGCCCTTTCTCACCTGACAGATTGAGCGCGAAGGCACCCGTCTTCGGCCGGTTGCCCATGGTGAGGGGGATGTGGTAGCAGAGCACCACCTTCTTCCGGTGATCGGCCAGCGCCAGGTCCTGCCTGAGCCATTCCATCTGCTCCGGACTCAGCTCACCGGGCTGCCAATAGGCGGCGCCACGGAAGAAATGGCAGTCGTTGAAGCAGACGTAATGCTCATCGCCACGGTCGAAGGAGTAGTCGGCGGGGCCCCAGGCCTCCTCCCATTTGGCCTTATATTCCTCCTTACCGTCCTGGTCGTGATTGCCAATGACGGAGAAGAGCCGCATACGGGGCAAGGCTCCCAAGGCCTGCCTTATCTGCAGCTCGAGACCGGCATTGAAGCCACCGTAATACTGCACATCGTCACCCATGCTCAGTCCGTAGACGGG
>ONMG01000038.1 GCA_900318855.1 uncultured Prevotella sp. | reverse complement strand
GATTCCTGCCACTCACGACGCTGCTACCCTCGGGATTACCACCTCACCGTCTTCCCCAACATCGCGGCAACTTCAAAGGCTATCGGACAAATTTCAACAGCAGTTTGCAGTAGGATTCCGGTACGGTGTATGGGCTATATGGACTGACAGCGCAAGGCTGTGATGAAAAGCTTTGCCAACTCTTCAGAGGGATGTTCTGTCGTTCTGCTCCGACTTCAAGGCTGCTACCCCCCGGCCACAAGGCCTCTTCTCCATCGATTTCTGCAACAAAAAGCCAGGGAGAGAACTGTCACTCACCGCGACAGCTCAAAACTGCAGTCCATAAGAGAAAGCTGACTAAAAGCGGAATCCATAGAAAAGGCGCAAGCGCCACTTGTCGCGCTTCACCTGCAGCTGCTGCTCATCGCCCACGGCAGAGAAGTTCAGCACCATGGTAAGTCCGGTGAATTTGTTCTTCCACGAATAGACAGCGGCTCCGCGCCCGGTGATAATCACACTGGGGAATTTGTAGTCCATGTTCATCCGAAGGCCGTCTTTAGAGATGTGTGACTTGATAAAGACGTCGAACGTGGGAAGGGTTGAGAGATGGAAGAGCCAATGGCGGCCGACAACAAGGTTGTAGCCATAGCCTACACCGACGCCCAATTCCACAAGGCGAAGGCGGGAGTTCTTAAGCAAAGCACTCGACTCGTCATTCACCTCCGTAGTCTGCGCATCAAGGCTCAATCCTGCCATTAAGCTTCCTGCGCTCCGCTTTTGAATGTAGCTCTGACTGAAGGCAGCCGGGAAAGAGAATCGTCGTCCGTTGAAGGCGTAATAAAGGTTGAGATTCAAAGCTTTCTGTCTCACCTTCCCCTTGCTTAGCGTCAGCTTGTCATCTCCGTCGTCAACCTGACCGTGATAGGTGGTAGAAGAGAGGTAGACAACATCGAATCCATAGCGGTTACTGTAAGAATTCAGATTGAATTCATTGTCCTTGCTCTTGCCCGCCAGTTTAGCTGGATTGATGGCTATTCCGGCCGCAATGCCTCTATAGGCTACGGCTATGCTCATGGTGCCCCTATAGTCGGCTCGCAATGTACTGTGATATCTGGTTTGCTCACGGTATCCGGTGGCCTCGATTTTAGCCCCCGAAAGGTTGCCTCTGAGTTTGACGGTCCACCGCGTGTCTGGTCGCCCAATATAGAGGGTGTCGTAGCTCACCTTATTATAATTGTGCTGCAACAGCGAATCGCCCCGATGCAGATGCTTGTCGGCTCTCACTAACCGGCGTCTGAGCCGCATATATTTCACACTGTCAATAATGTTCTTGCTCAGTCGGTCACGCAGCAGACTGTCTCCCCATTGGAGCATCCGTCCTTCATCGGCAGCCTTCCGCAACTGCTGACGCAGACTGTCGGCCACTTGCAGACGGCGTTGCAAGCTCAACTTTCGGTGTTCATTCCTCTGCTGTCCATCGGCAGCCACACTACCTAAGAACAAGAGTGGAACAAGGACTATAAGAAAGGTTTTCTGCATAGGTGTTGTCGCAGCCTCATCCATCGAGGTCGCTGTTCTTGGAAATGGAGACAACACCCAAGCGGGAGATACAAAGCGTGAGCGGCACATACTCATCGCTCATTTTATCAGGTGAGCCCACACTGGCCACGAAATAGAGATTGCCGCCGTCGGCCCGGTCGAAGACGATGCCCGTCAGTGCGCCATGCTTCATGAAGCTCTCATCGACATAGGCCGAAAAGTCGCTCTTCTTGTAAGTATGACTGAAGAACTGGGTGTCATCAGGTCGCAGAACTTGCAAAGTAATCGTATTGTCATAATACTTGTTGCCATTTCCGTCATCGGCCAATGGAAGCGAGGTGTCAGGCTGCCGGCTGGTCTTAACCACATAACTGGCCCCCAACCAGGCAATGGTGCTACTCTGGGCGTAGGCATCCATCTTCTGTGTAACCTTCTTCTTCATGGGCTTGGGAGCAGGGGCTATAATGTCGCTCGGCTGTTCCTTATGCCCACAGCTCAGCAGAAACAAGGATAGCCCTATCGCAAGGACATGGCCTAAAAGACTCTTCATCATCATTGTATCGATAAAATATATAACACTAAGTTAGTTAATGTTTCATAGCAGGCAACTCAATAGGATGCCAACAAGTCGGAAGGCACCAAGCCTCACGGCCAGCCGCTATTACCCTGCAAAGATAGTGCAAACAGTGTGAAAGACCAAAGAAACGGTCACCTTTTTCTTCAAGCTGTCCCAATTACAACCTCACCTCCCACTGCACTGTAACGGGATGCAGAGGAGGTGAAAGCATCGAAAAACGCAACTACACAACGGGGCCGGCTCGGGAAAGCAACAGAAAACCGGTACGGTAGCTCCAGCCCTTATAGTCGCCTGATATAGATGTCACGAAAGTAGACACGGCTGCCGTGAGCCTGCAACTCTATTTGGTCGTTGGCAGGGATGGGCTGAGAGCGATCCCAATAGTTCTCCATCACGACATTGTCGACCACCTTGACCCCATTCAGCCACACCGATACTCTGTCGCCCACCATGCGGATGAGGAAACTATTCCACTTGCCCAGTTGGTTATCAGCCACCCGCAAAGGCTTGCTCTGATGCTTCTGATTGTTGTAGAGACCTCCACTGCCCACCTGGGCACCGACATTCACACGGGCCGTGTCCCAAATCTGAACCTGCGGAGTCCCACGCAGGTAGACACCGGCATCGGGCTCCTTGCCTGCAGGATCAAGCCTCCAGTCCACATACATCTCAAAATCGCGGTATTTGTCAATCGTACAGATATTGTCGAATCCACTCCCCACATAGACGAGCTCTCCGTCCATCACCTTCCAATCGCGCCGCATTGCCTCGTCGGCAGTCTTCTGCTTCTCCGCCATTTCTGCTGTACTCATTGTTGCGCGCTTGATGGGGTTGTCCACAAGTCCCTTCCAGCCTTTGAGCGTCTTTCCGTCGAAGATACTGAAGAACCCACCCTTTTGCCGGGTCCTAAGGAAGTTATCAACGGCCTTGAGCTGCTTTCCTCTCAGCAATGGCCGAGCCTTGCGCAGAAGGTCGCGCATGGCCTTACCGTCAAATTCCTTATGATTGAGCGCAATGGAAGCGGCCACCGAGGCTGCAACCTTAGATAAACTGGCGTCCTTCAGATAGTGGCCCATGTACATCATGGCCTGGAAACTTCCGGTTCCGACCATTTTCCATAATGCCTCTTTCTGCTCATCGGTCGAGCGTTGCTGCGACTCGAGTTCATCACGCAACTGAAGATAATGGTTCTCGGGTGTTGACTTGTAGTACTGGGCCTTGGCAGGCAAAACTCCTGCACAAACAGTCAGCAGTACAGTAAATACCAGGTAAAAGGGTCTTTTGTTCATGATAAGGGTTCTTTTGCTGCAAAGATAGCTCAAAAAAGGATAACAGCAAACAGATTCTTCGATTATTTTCTCCATCTCCTTACAAAATTGGTGGTCAAGTTCAGCCGTAGCCTCAGCCATAGACTCTGAGCTTTCACCAAAGTACCTCAGTGAGGCTCAGAACAAACACTGAGCATCTGCCACCCTGCGCTTCCGTGGCAACAGCTGTTCAAGCCATTAACCGATTTTAACGACAATACTCTCTTCCTATATTGGTTGAGTGCGGAAAAAAGAGTACCTTTGCACATTAAGGTAGAGCACCCTGCGGGTGCATGCCCATAATCTCAAAAAAGAATGACAAATAGAATCATCTGCCTCCTTCTCTCGGTACTTTCAGTGCCACTATGGGCCTCAGCACAAGCCACTCCCTCCATCTCGCCATTGGGCACCTTCACCTCAGCCACAGGCGAACATAGTGAAGCCACAACCAGCTATTCGGGCTCTGCACCCGTGCAGGCACACTTTGAGGCAAACACCGCCGACGACGAAGGCTGGAATGCCTATTACGAATGGCGCATCACGCTGGAGGGCGAGAAACAGCCATGGCTGGTAAGACGGGAAAAGGACACCGACATCACTTTCACGAAGGCTGGCACTCACTACATCCAGCTCTATGCCATCTTCACCCAGGGCACCGACACCGTTGCCTACACGGATGAATACTGGAAGGAGAACAATCCGCTCACTATAACCATCGCCGAGAGCAAACTCGAAATGCCCAATGCCTTCTCGCCCAATGGCGACGGCATCAACGACATCTACAAGGCCAAACAGGGATGGCAGAGCATCGTGGAGTTTCACGCCTACATCTTCAATCGCTGGGGACAGAAACTCTACCAATGGGATAACCCAGATGGAGGATGGGACGGCAAATTTCACGGTAAGGACGTAGCCCAGGGTGTCTACTTCTGCTTGGTCAAGGCCCGCGGTGCCGACGGTCGCCATTATAACATCAAGACCGACGTGAATCTCCTCCGAGGCTACACTGAGACAAGCGGTTCGTCGGGCGGACAATAATCTCCAAGCGTCAATATCATCATCATGGAACAGGCCGGGAAATGTTCTAAGACAACGCAACCGACCCTTTCCACCAACAGCGGCAGACCGGCTTTCTCAACCTATCCGCCACATTCAACATCGGAACAATAACCAATGAGCAATAAAATCAATGTATGGGGTGCCAGAGTGCACAACCTGAAGAATATCGACGTCGAAATACCACGCAATTCACTCACCGTCATCACAGGTCTTTCGGGGTCGGGCAAGTCGTCGCTTGCCTTCGACACGCTCTTCGCTGAAGGGCAACGCCGATACATAGAGACTTTCTCGGCTTACGCCCGCAACTTCCTGGGCAATATGGAACGTCCCGACGTCGACAAGATTACGGGACTGAGTCCGGTGATAAGCATCGAGCAGAAAACCACAAACAAGAATCCCCGGTCGACTGTAGGCACAACCACCGAGATATACGACTACCTCAGACTACTCTACGCTCGTGCCGGCACAGCCTACAGCTACCAGAGTGGCGAGAAAATGGTCAAGTATACCGAGGAGAAAATCATCTCTATGATTCTCAGCGACTACAACGGAAAGGCGGTTTACATTCTTTCGCCCCTGGTGAAACAACGGAAAGGCCACTATCGTGAGCTTTTTGAGAGCATGCGCAAGAAAGGCTACCTCTACGTTCGTGTCGATGGCGAGATAAAGGAACTCACCCGTGGTCTGAAGACCGACCGATATAAGAACCACAACATCGAGGTGGTGATCGACAAGCTGAAAATCAATGCAGCCAGTCAGGAAAAGGAGACGGAACGCCTTGCTCATTCCGTGGCCCTGGCCATGCAGCAGGGCGACGGCATCGTGATGATTCTCGACAAGGAGAAAGGAGAAGCGCGCAGCTTTTCAAAACGACTGATGGATCCCGTGACCGGCCTGAGCTACGCCGACCCTGCGCCAAACATCTTCTCGTTCAATTCGCCTGAGGGAGCATGTCCCCGATGTAAAGGTCTGGGCTATGTGAACGAAATCGACCTCGGAAAGGTGATTCCCGACCGCTCGCTCTCCATCAAAGAGGGGGCCATCGTCCCACTGGGAAAGTTTAAGAACCAGATGATATTCTGGCAGATAGAAGCCATACTTGCCAAATACGGATGCAAGCTGACAACCCCTGTTGAGAAAATACCCGAGGAGGCACTCGACGAAATCCTCTATGGCTCACTGGAAGAGGTAAGAATACCAGCCAGTAAGGTGCACACCTCTACCGATTACTTTGTCAACTTCGATGGGGTGGTAAAATATCTTCGCACAGTAATGGATAATGATGACTCTCAAGCTGGACAGAAATGGGCAGGGCAGTTTCTCGCAGTTAAGGAATGTCCGGAATGCCACGGAAAACGCCTTAAGCGCGAAAGCCTGGCGTGGCGTGTGTGGGATAAAAACATTTCCGATGTCGCCTCGCTCGATATCAGCGAACTCAATGACTGGCTGACACACGTGGAAGAGCACCTCGAACCTCAACAGAAGAAAATCGCTGCCGAAATCATAAAAGAACTGCGCTCGAGAGTCAGCTTCCTGCTCGAAGTGGGACTTGATTATCTTTCGCTCAACAGACAGTCGGCGTCGCTCTCCGGAGGTGAAAGCCAGCGCATCCGCCTGGCCACTCAAATAGGCTCCCAACTCGTCAATGTGCTCTATATCCTTGATGAGCCGAGTATCGGTCTTCATCAGCGCGACAATGAACGGCTCATACGGTCGCTGAAAGAGCTGCGCGACTTGGGCAATACCGTGATTGTCGTGGAACATGACGAGGACATGATGCGGGCCGCCGACTGGATAATCGACATCGGCCCAAAGGCAGGACGCAAGGGCGGAGAAGTGGTTTTCCAGGGCACTCCCGCCGACATGCTGCGCAGCAACACCCTGACGGCCGACTATCTGAACGGGCAACGCACAATAGCTCTCCCGGCTATGCGCCGAAAAGGAAATGGCAAGAGCATCTGGCTCCGCAACTGCGCCGGCAACAACCTAAAGCATATTGATGTAGAATTCCCGTTGGGTTGTCTCATCGTGGTAACGGGAGTGTCGGGCTCGGGCAAGTCGACGCTCATCAATGAGACTCTTCAACCCGCCTTGTCCCAGCACTTCTATCACTCCTTGAAGTCGCCTATGTCGTTAGGCGGCATTGAGGGAATTGACAGTATCGACAAAGTGGTAAGTGTGGACCAAGCACCTATCGGGCGTACCCCACGCTCTAATCCCGCCACCTATACGGGAGTGTTCAGTGACATCCGCAATCTCTTCGCCTCGCTTCCCGAAGCTCAGATAAGAGGCTACAAACCAGGACGATTCTCCTTCAACGTTAAAGGTGGACGGTGCGAGGCATGCGGAGGCAACGGCTACAAGACTATAGAGATGAACTTCCTGCCCGATGTATATGTACCCTGCGAAGAATGTCAGGGCAAACGATACAACCGGGAAACCCTC
>ONMG01000065.1 GCA_900318855.1 uncultured Prevotella sp. | reverse complement strand
TGGCTTTGCAGCCGGTAGTGAGCGACGCGCGTGCCAAGAAGGATCAGCTTGTGCAGGGCACCTTCCTCGGTGGACGCCACAGAGTAGAAGAAAACAGCGAAGGAGGCATCCTCAGCCAGCTTGTGGGCAGTATCAAGAATGCCAACTTGGGCGACAAATGGGGTGTGGACACCAATGAGAAGGACCTCTATCTCTTTGGTTACAACATAAAGGACGCTAACAATCCTTACGGCTTCTATCTCTACAGCGCATGGAGCACCGCAAACGATAAGCAGACGGTGATTCCGGCCAACAAGCCGTTCCTGATTCAGAGTGAGAAAGCTCCAAGAGCCAAGGTTTACGTGATGTTCAGCGATGGCACCACAACCGCTATTGACAACGTCTTCTCTGACGATACCCAGATTTCCGCCGACGCTCCTCGCTACAACCTGGCCGGACAACGTGTCGGTAAGGACTACAAGGGTGTGGTCATCGTGAAAGGTAAGAAGTTTATCCAAAAATAACAGGAGGGAAAACAATGAAAGAATATATAAAGCCCAACACGACGGTCGTCAACCTGAATCTCACCGGCAGCATCCTCGAAGGTGAAACTATCGCCGGACAGTCGTTGGGCCCGGTAGGTAAACCGGAAAATAAAGATGATGTCGAATGGAGTGCCAAAGGACAAGGACTCTTCGACAGTGAAAATGAAGGATGGACCAAGGGTAGCAGTCCCTGGGACTAACTAAATAAAAATATAGTTTAAGGTGTCATGCCATAGAACTGTCAACTATTTGGCATGACACCTTTTTATAATCAATCATACGAAAGAATGAATAAAATATACGCAATATTATTTCTGTCGCTCTTCGCCTCGCTTTCCGCTTCCGCTCAACTCAGTGGCAATGGCTACTACCGCATAAAGAACAAAGCTACCGGGAAGTATGCCACACTCGCTTCTAACGAGATGAGCTACGAGAAGGTAGTGGATGGCATCGGGGGAAGAAATTTGCTTGATGATACAAACTTAAACTTACAATTGTTTGGTACCAGTACCGGTACCCCTAACAATCCCAGCACAAACGGAGCCTACCCTACGGTCATAGCCAAGATGGGTTGCTACTTGGAGAACGACATCCGACAAGTGGACGATGGCGCACTCAATACGGCATCGGTCTTTTATTTGGAAAAGAATGGCAACCAGTACAATCTGAAAGGTGAGGGCACAGACTTAAAGACCATTACGAACGGTCAGTATTCTACTGATAACATCAAGGTAGACTTCCCCGGTTTTTATACTAATATCAAGTCGGTGGGCAATAACTTGTACAACATTTATATTCCTGTAAGTGCAAGTACAACAGTAAAAAAATATATAACGATTAATGCTACGATCACCGTAGGCGACTATTATTTCTGCGACAACGCCGGTACATTTGGCGTAGAGAAGGATGCATCCACAAAGGAAGAAGCGCAATGGTACATTGAACCTGCCACTACTTTCAACGTGAAGCCGTTGGAGAAAGTGAAGGACAATGCAGGACATTACTACACGACGCTCTGCGTGAACTTTCCCTTCTCCATTCCTTCGACTGGCTCCACAGTGCTCGCAGCCTACACGGTGACGGGTAAGGATGCCGAAGGCAACGCAGTGCTCAACCAGCTCTCCGGCGTGATTCCCGGCGGCACACCTGTCATCCTGGAGTGTTCTTCGTCTGACGAGGCTACGAACGTCCTCAACATCGAGACCACGGCTCCCGCCAACAAAGGCTGTGCTGATGGTGCCGTTGTTAGTTCGGATGGCAACTGTCTGCAAGGCCGTTACTTCAATGCTCCCGCCGCCACCTATAAGTACAAGAATTACCTCAATCAAGTAAGCAACCCCACAACAGCCAACTTCACGACTGATGGCAATAAGCTGACAAACGACAAGAACTACTATCGCGTGTTGAACTGCGTGGCCGGCGTGGTAGGCTTCTACAAGCTGAAGAGCGAGACAGCCACAATGGGAGCCAATAAAGCCTTTCTCAATATCAAGGATATGCCCGAAGCATCACCTGTGGCAACTGCCAAGCGTTTCAGCATTGAAACGTCGGGAGAGACAACGGCCATCACCGACATCCATCAAGATGCAGGCAAAAACGAGGTGATTTACGACCTTCAAGGGCGGCGCGTGGAGCATCCTTCACGCCATGGCATCTATATCGTGAATGGGAAAAAAGTTGTATACTAAATGTTAGACAATAATGAAACATACTTATATTCAGCCTCACATCAAGATAAAAGACATCCTTCCCACTGAAATGCTTGCGGGCAGCGGCGACCATAATATGCGCATCGGTGACACGGAGGTGGAAGAGCAAGGAGCCAAGAAGGGCTTTTTTGATGACGACGAAGACGCCACAACCGCCACACCGTCACCGTGGTAACCGTCTGAACTCGACATTTCCTTTTTAGAGGTCCGTTCTGTAAGCTGTAGATTCCCGGCCGTTGTCGAGCATCTACAGCTTAAAGTTTATACCAACGTGATGTGCCATGCAAACGTTATCTGTTGGTTTTAGAAGTTTTTCTCTTCTAAGTCCTCAAGAAATCTCTCAAGTGTATCCCTTGTGCATTTCTTGTGCTGTTGAGGGCACGGTGGTGAGGTACCTTATTCCGTTCAATCCCTTGCCATTCTTACTTTGGCTTTGTTTCAGACGAAAGAAGTGGTATCCTCAACTATTCAGAATCTATACGCTGATTTTAGTGGTTTCAGTACCTTTATTATATATCGTCACCTGCCAAGCTGACCTTGCCCATGCTTTCATCATCCTGACCCTTGCCGTCCGAACTTTCAGCTATGCATGGGGAAAGGACATGCAAGTTGTCTCTGCAAAAGGCTGACTCAACTGATAGGTCAGTTGCCGTTATCAGTTTGTAGCTGTGCCGTTATAGGAAGGGCTTAGCGCAGGAGGGCAATACCTTCAAGCTTTTCCTCAAACCGTAGGTGCGAGGTGAGCAAGCAGGTAAAAGTCCTCTTTTATGCAAATTTAAACCCTTTAATCCTCTCCACCTCAGAATTAAAGTGTAACTTTGCGGTCGATTTAAGATTCAATACTAAGTTGTTATGGTAAAAATCACTTTTCCAGATGGTTCCGTTCGTGAATACGAGCAGGGCGTAACTGGGTTACAAATCGCCGAGAGCATCTCGCCGGCTCTCGCTCGCAACGTTGTATCTT
The DNA here is from genome assembly GCA_900318855.1 of uncultured Prevotella sp. GTDB lineage: Bacteria > Bacteroidota > Bacteroidia > Bacteroidales > Bacteroidaceae > Prevotella. The sequence goes on along the minus strand of ONMG01000065.1, from coordinate 1,347 downwards.
GCGGTGTTAATGGTGAGACCGTAGAGCTGAACCGCCCCATCAATGAGGATGCCACAGTGGAGCTCTATAAGTTTGAAGATGAGGAAGGCAAGCACACCTTCTGGCACACCTCTGCCCACCTTCTCGCTGAAGCCCTGCAGGAACTTTATCCGGGCATACAGTTTGGCTTCGGGCCTGCCGTGGAGAACGGCTTCTTCTATGATGTGATGCCTCCCAAGGGCACCATTATCTCAGAAAATGATTTCCCCAAGATAGAAGAGAAAATGCGCGAGCTCGCCAAGAAGGATGAGCCCGTAGTGCGCAAGGAAGTCTCGAAGGCCGATGCCTTGAAGGAGTTCGAGGCCGACGGTCAGCAATATAAGTGCGAACATATCGCCCAGGATCTGGAGGACGGAACGATAACCACCTACACTCAGGGTCATTTCACCGATCTCTGTCGTGGTCCCCACCTGCTGAGTACGGGTGCCATCAAGGCCGTGAAGATTACGAGCGTGGCCGGAGCTTTCTGGCGCGGTGATGCTAAGCGTGAGCAGATGACCCGTATCTACGGTATCACCTTCCCCAAGAAGAAGATGCTCGACGAATATCTCGTCATGCTCGAGGAGGCTAAGAAGCGCGACCACCGCAAGATAGGTAAGGAAATGGAGCTCTTCATGTTCTCCGACCGTGTCGGTAAGGGTCTGCCCATCTGGCTGCCCAAAGGTACTCAGCTGCGCCTTCGCCTGCAGGATTTGCTCCGCAGGGTGCTCAAGCCTTACAACTATCAGGAGGTCATCACGCCGGGTATCGGCTCTAAGAACCTCTATGTCACTTCGGGTCACTATGCCCACTACGGCAAGGATGCCTTCCAGCCTATCCACACCCCTGAGGAGGATGAGGAATACATGCTCAAGCCGATGAACTGCCCCCACCACTGTGAGGTCTACGCCCGCAAGCCGCGCTCCTACAAGGATCTGCCACTACGCATTGCTGAGTTCGGTACCGTCTTCCGCTATGAGAAGAGCGGTGAGCTCCACGGACTCACCCGTGTGCGCACATTCACTCAGGACGATGCCCATATTTTCGTGCGCCCCGACCAGGTGAAAGCCGAGTTCGAGAGCATCATCGATATCATCCTCAAGGTGTTCCATATCTTTGGCTTCAATGATTACGATGCACAGATATCCCTTCGCGACCCGAAAGACAAGGAGAAGTACATCGGTTCCGACGAGATTTGGGAGGAGAGCGAGAATGCTATCCGGCAGGCTTGCAAGGAGAAAGGACTCAATGCCCATGAGGAGACCGGTGAGGCCGCTTTCTACGGTCCGAAGCTCGACTTCATGGTCAAGGATGCCATCGGCCGGAAGT
>ONMG01000248.1 GCA_900318855.1 uncultured Prevotella sp. | reverse complement strand
ACCGCATTGAAAATCAGATGGTTATGAACATGGTCCTTGTCAATGTGCGTGGTCAGCACATACTCATATTTTCCTCCGAGGATTTCATCTGCAAACTGCTTGCCGATCTCGTGGGCAAGCTCCGGTGTGACCTCTCCGATTTCAAAGGACTGGATCACATGACGGGCTATGATCCTGACCGGATTCATCCCTTTTTGCTCGGCTATTTTCCGCGTCCATTCAAATTCCCGCGCTGCGGTCTCGCTGGCACAGCCGTAGGACGAGACCAGCAGCTTCTCGTCTGTCTTTTCGGGATTCAGAATGTACGCGATTGCCTTGCTCAAAGTTCCTCGGATTGCTTTGATTTTAGTAACTGCCATACCGCGTCCATCTTTTCTTTCAGCTCGTCAATATCGTCCTGATAGAATCGTCCCGTCGAGTTGATCCTGCGGCAGACGGTATTGATGTTCACACCGATCTTGTTGATTTCGGCGGCGAGCTTTTTCTGCTCCGTGTAGTCCACAACGATGATGTAGCCGTCGATCAGCATCTTCCTTGCATACGCACCGAAGTTCTCCGTGCCGATCATTTCCATCTTCTTTGCAATCGTTCGTTCTTCCTGTGGTGTCAGCCAAATCTTCTTCTGAATGTCTCGCGTTCTTCGTACCATGCTGCGCCCTCCGTCGTAAAGATTAGAAGGGTTTGGGACTATCCCAACAAGCAAAAATCTGATGTTAAGGGCAGGGTCTCCTTAACTGATTTTTCTCCGGTGGGTACTCACCGGATTTGCTTGCTAATCTCCCAAAATCGTATTCTACGAAGATTACTCCGTGAAATGTCCCTTCACTTTACAACGGACACAATAAGAGCGTTTGTTGAGTACCGGATTTCAAAAAAGTCAAAAAATCATTGGATTTCCCATGTAAAAGCCACTGTGTCTGTCACATCAATATCATCTGGCTCAATCTCAGGTGCGGCGCACTTGCTCATCGCCATGAGAGGCTGAATGCAGTCTTCAACATCGTAGCTTGTTCTGGAAAAAACATTGAGTTCGCCCCAGTTGTAGTCGATGTTGAGCAACTGCCCAAGCGTACTGCCTGATGCTTTGCAAAGAATCTCCGCCTTTGCCCTGGCGTTCTCCGTCGCATTGATCAGCAGCTCTTCGCTGACTCTTGCCGGGTTTTTCACGGTGAACGCAATGCTGAGTTCTGGTTGCGCCCCACAATCCGCAATCGCAGAAATGACCTTTGCAAGCTGCTTGCTGTCAAAGTCAAAGGCAAGTTTCAAGCGATAGCTGCAAGCATATCCGGCAAACTCTCGCTTGTAATTACCTTGCCGATCCTTGACATTCTCGTACCTTGTCTGGACATCAAAGCTCGTGGTTTTCAGGTCTTCCTTACGATACCCAACGCGGACAGCGACACCTTGCAGTTTTTCGATTCTCTCGGCAGCTTCCGACATTGCAAGGTCATAGTTTTTTGAATTTGCTTCAATGTTCAGAGATAGGATGATGTAATCCGGTCTTGCGGAGACATTTCCTGTCCCTTTTACGGTGATTGTTCTCATTACTTTCTCCCGTCCTTTCTGGAATTGAAGTCCTCATCAATACGCTTTTTCCAATTCGTACCCAGTGGTACGCTGCATCGGACAGCAGAAACCGCTTCGCTCAGAACTTCATAGTTGAGCTGCGTTCCCTCATGGTCAGAGTGGTAGTTGACCGCTCGGTCTGCACCAATTCCGAAATGCCTTGCCGTCTCAACTGCGTCGATGTTTGCACCGAGGAACAAAAACTCCCAGCCATACTTTTCCTTCTGACGCTCAATCATTTTCTTGACCTTCTCGCTGTCATAACGGCGGCTTGCATTCTCCATGCCGTCCGTTGTGATGACGAACAGAGTATGTTCAGGGACATCTTCATTTCTTGCGTACTTGTGGACATTTCCAATGTGATGAATCGCTCCGCCGATAGCATCCAGAAGCGCGGTGCAGCCGCGAACGGAATAGTCATTGTCGGTCATCGGCTCGACCTTTTGAACCGATACACGGTCATGAATAACCTCACTCACGTTGTCAAAGAGGACGGTAGAGATCAATGCCTCGCCATTCTCCTTTTTTTGCTTTTCAATCATGGAGTTGAAGCCTCCGATGGTGTCTGCTTCCAGCCCGCTCATAGAGCCGCTGCGATCAAGGATGAATACGATCTCCGTCAAGTTCTTTCTCATGTTCAGTACCTCCGTATATAAAAAATATGACTGCTTGGCGTCTCACCTTACAGTCATATTGTACTTCGGTATTCACTTCATTT
>ONMG01000032.1 GCA_900318855.1 uncultured Prevotella sp. | reverse complement strand
GCGAGAACAATGGCTATACATCCTTCCGCGTAGAAGAGTACAAGCGTCCCACCTACCAGGTGGAGTTTGAACCGGTGAAGGCAAAATACGCTCCCGGCGACACGCTAACACTGCACGGCAAAGCCATCACTTACACTTCCATGCCCTTACAGGATGCCAAAGTGAGCTACAACATCAAGCGTCGTCCAGCCCTATGGTGGCCTTACAGCTATCGCAAAAGCGCTTTAAAACAGATGGCCGCAGGTGCCACTGTCACCGACCGTGAGGGGCGATTCAGCGTAAACGTTCCCCTAACATTACCTGAGGCCGAAAACGGAAAATCCATGTTCTATTCTTTCGAGATAACGGCCACCGTGACCGACGCTGCCGGTGAGTCGCACGACGGCACGACCTCACTTCCGGTCGGCAACCGTCCCACCGTGCTCATCAGCAACATTCCGGCACGCTCGCTCAACGACAGTCTGCGCAGCGTCACCTTTAGTTATCGCAACAGCTCCGGCGAAGCCATTCCCGGCAGAGTGGCCTTCTCGGTCGACGGTCACAAAATGGAAGCCGAGGCTAATGCTTCCGTTCCTCTCAAGGGGCTCAAGCCCGGGAAGCACGAACTCATAGCCATCTGCGGCACCGATACCCTGCGCACGCATTTTGTTACGTTCAGCCTCAAGGACAATCGTCCCGTAGAGACCACCCACGACTGGTTCTATCTGAGCAGCAATTCGTTCCGCACCGATGGTGCCCCCGTCTATCTTCAAGTGGGATCTTCGGATAAGGACCAGCACGTCATCTACACCCTCATCAGTGGCGATCGCGTTGTGGAGAGCGGCTCTTTCGTGGTATCCAACTCCATCAACACACGGAAATTCACCTATAAGGAAGACTACGGCGACGGCCTGCTGCTCAACTATGCCTGGGTGCGCGATGGAGTGGAATACACACAGTCGGCAGTCATCAAGAAGGCTCTGCCCGACAAGAATCTGAAGCTGAAGTGGATAACCTTCCGCGACAAGCTTGTCCCCGGCCAGCAAGAGGAATGGCGGCTCAACATCAGCCGACCCGACGGCAAGCCGGCAACGGCCCAACTCTTAGCCACTCTCTACGATAAGTCGCTTGATGCCATCATGCCCAACCGGTGGAGCCTTTCGCCCTACATGGCGCTCAGTCTCCCCTACACCAACTGGAGAGGCATGATGTCCCCAAGGCTCTATTTCTATCAGGCTCACTCACAGAAGCTGCTTCCGGTAAGAGAACTCAGTTTTAGTCACTTCGACGACGTGATGTTCCTCGGCCCTGCAGAGCAGAAAGTATTCATAACCGGAGCTGCCACCAGGCCCATGCTCATGAGCAAGGCTGCAGATGTAACAGTCCGGGGATACGGAATGGCCACGGGAAACAATAAAAAGGTCTTCGACGTGGTAGAGAGTCTTGCAGAAGCAGCGATCACCAAAACCGAGGATAGTTCTGAAGAAAAGCAGACGCATGCTGTGCAACTGCGTGAGAACCTGAACGAGACGGCTTTCTTCTTCCCTGCCCTGCTCACCGATGCCGATGGCTCCGTCAGTCTGAAGTTCACACTGCCCGAGAGCGTCACCACCTGGCATTTCATGGGACTGGCCCACGACAAGGAAGTGAATCACGGACTGCTCGAAGCCGATGCCGTGGCCAGCAAGACAGTGATGGTTCAGCCCAATCTGCCTCGATTCCTGCGTCAGGGCGACGAAGGAACCATTATCCTGCGACTTGCCAACAGCTCCGACAAGACTGTCAGTGGAAAGTCTACGCTTGAGCTCTCCGATGCCGCCACCGGCAAGAGCATATTCAAGGAGACCAAGGACTTCACGGTGGATGCCAAGCAGACCATCCCCGTCAGCTTCTCCGTCATGACGCGTGACTGGCCCGAAATGTTAGTGGTTCGCGCCACCGCTGAAGGCGATGGTTTCTCTGACGGCGAGCAGCATTATCTGCCCGTGATTCCCAACGTGGAGATGGTGACCAACACCTATCCCTTCACACAGAACCAACCGGGCACCCTCAACATCGACCTCCGCAAGCTCACTCCTGCCGGAGGCAAGCAACAGCGCCTCACCATTGAGTACACTAACAATCCCGCATGGCTCATGGTTCAGGCCCTGCCCTCAGTGGCTCTCACCAACGAGCACAACGCGGTAAGCTTGGCAGCAGCCTATTATGCCAACAGCATCAGTCATTATCTGCTCAACCAGTCGCCTGCCATTAAGAAAACAATAGCCCAATGGAAAGCCGAAAAGGGCACGGAGACCTCAATGATGAGTAGCCTGGAGAAAAACCAGGAACTCAAGACAATGGTTCTCAGTGAGACTCCATGGCTGGCTGAAGCTACCGACGAAGCCTCCCAAAAGAAGCAGCTCATCGACTTCTTCGACGAGCAAGCGGTCAGCTCACGACTCACGGGCTGTCTCGAAAAGCTCCGGATTCTGCAGAACACGGACGGCTCCTTCAGTTGGTGGCCTGGAATGCCCGGCAGTCTGTATATGACCACCGATGTTGTCAAGACCCTTGTCCGCCTCAACAAGCTTGTAGGCTCCCAGTCAAGCACAGCCGGCATCATCACAAGGTGCTTCAACTACCTCGACATGCAGATAGCCAAGGAGTGCGCCGAACTGCGGAAACTGGAGAAGAAAGGCTACCGCCATCTCACACCCTCGGAGACAGCCTGCGACTATCTCTATACCAGCGCACTCGCAGGAAGATCCCGCACCAATGACATCAACTACCTCGTGAATCTGCTGGCCAAGGCTCCCACGAAGCTCACCATCTACGGCAAGGCCAACTCGGCCGTCATCTTAGCACAGTACGGTCAGAAGGCACGGGCCAACGAATACCTCCAGAGCCTTAAGGAGTACACGGTATTCAAAGAGGAGACCGGCCGCTATTTCGACACGCCTAAGGCACAGTACTCTTGGTTCGACTATCGCATACCCACTCAAACTTATGCCATAGAAGCGCTGAAACTACTGCAGCCCAACGACACCACAACCATCAGCGAGATGCAGCGCTGGCTTCTTCAGGAGAAGCGCACCCAGGCATGGAGCACGCCCGTCAATACAGTGAACGCCGTCTATGCCTTCCTTGCTGGCAACACCAGACAGTTGTCACCGCAGCAACCCGCCCGCATCAGTCTCGACGGCAACGAACTCTCAATGCCCGAAGCCACAGCAGGGCTCGGCTACGTGAAGAAGACCATGGCCGACAATACCGCCAACAGGCTCACCTTTGAAAAGACTTCTCGCGGCACCAGCTGGGGTACAGCCTACATTCAGGCTCTCCAACCAGCCTCCAAGGTGGCTGACGCCGCAGCAGGCATCAGCATCAGTCGCGAGGTTATCTCCTCCGGAGAGCCCAAAGTGGGCGACAAAATCAAGGTCCGGATAACCATCACAGCCGACCGCGATTACGACTTTGTGCAGGTGCAGGATAAGCGCGCTGCCTGTCTGGAGCCCGTCGAGCAGACAAGCGGCTACCGCTGGGGCTACTACGTAACACCGCGCGACAACGTGACCAACTACTACTTCGATCGCCTCGCTAAAGGCAAGCATGTGGTGGAAACCGAATACTACGTCGACCGCAGCGGCTCTTACACCTCGGGCATCTGCACGGCACAGTGTGCCTACAGTCCTGAATACGGCGGTCGTCAGGGTGCACTTCAGATGAATGTGAAATAAAGGACCGGTGGAGCTGCAAGCTCTCCGGCAAAAGCATATAATCAAACACAAGATGAACAGAAAACTGCTAATGCTGTTGCTCACCGCCCCCACAGCAATGACAGCCTTCGCCCAAAAGATAGTGATATCCAACCCCGTCATCGACTGTGGACAGGTGGTATTCAAGCATCCGGTGACGGCTGAGTATGAATTGAAGAATGGAGGCCGCCGCGACCTTACCATCAAGGAGGTGCGCACCAACTGCGGATGCGCCATCGTGGAATATCCGCGGAATGCTGTGAGGGCCGGTGATGCCTTCAAAGTAAAGGTCAGCTACGACGCCCGTCAGATGGGTCACTTCCAGAAACTTGTGGGCATCTACAGTAATGCCTCAGCCTCGCCTACCATGCTCACCCTCAAGGGCGTAGTGGTGCGCAATCTCACCAATTTCAAGGGCAGCTACCCTATAACTCTCGGGACGCTTCGGGCCGATGTGGATGAAGTGGAGTTCGAGGACGTCAATCGTGGCGCCATCCTTCAGAAAAAGATTCATATCTCGAATCCTACTTCCGAAACGGTGCAGCCGGTGCTCATGCATCTGCCCAACTACCTCAAGGCCGAGGTATCGCCTTCCAAGATAGCCCCGGGGCACTCCGGCACTGCCACGCTCACCCTCGACTCCCGCTTCCTGCGCGACTTCGGACTCACCCAAACCACCATCTATCTCGGTGCCTTCCCGGGCGATAAAGTGGCCCGTGAAAAGGAGATAGAGGTTTCGGCCGTGCTCCTTCCCTCGTTCGACAAGATGACTGCTGCCCAGCTTGCCCTGGCACCCCAGATAGCCCTGTCGGCCGACTCACTATCCTTGGGTGCCTTCGGAGGCAAGAGCAAGCTCAAAGGTGTCATCACCATCACCAACAAAGGCCGAAGCATACTGCGCATCAACAACCTGCAAATGTCCATGACCGGCCTTCAGCTTTCACTTAGCTCCACCCGTATAGAGCCGGGACAGGAAGCGCGCCTCAAGGTGACAGCCCTTGCCAGGCAACTGCAAGGCAGCAAGCGTGTGCCACGTGTACTCATGATAACCAATGACCCCAAACAGCCCAAGGTAGTAATCAGAATCAACGTAAGATGAACCATTCCATAACCGTAGAAATCGACCAGGGCAGCGGCTTCTGCTTTGGTGTGACCACAGCCATAAAAAAGGCTGAGGAAGAACTGGCTGCAGGTAAGACACTCTATTGTCTGGGCGACATTGTGCACAATGGCATGGAAGTGGAACGGTTGCATGAGCATGGCCTCGTGACCATCAACCACGACCAGCTGAAAGAGTTGCACGACGTCAAGGTGTTGTTGCGTGCCCACGGCGAGCCCCCTGAGACCTACGCCATCGCCCGGCGCAACCGCATTGAGATCATCGATGCCACCTGCCCCGTGGTGCTGGCCCTGCAACGCAGAATCAAGACCCAATACGAGAAGCATCCTGATGCCCAAATGGTGATATTCGGCAAGAACGGTCATGCCGAAGTGCTCGGGCTCGTGGGGCAGACCAATGGCAAAGCCATCGTAATCGAGAAGTTTGAGGACGCCATGCGGCTCGACTTCACGCGCGACATTTATCTCTACTCCCAAACCACGAAGAGCCTTGACGAGTTCCACCGCATCATCGACTACCTCCAGGAGCACATCTCGCCGGGCGCCACCTTCCGCAGTTTCGACACCATCTGCCGTCAGGTGGCCAACCGCATGCCTAACATTGCGGCTTTTGCAGCCCGCCACGACCTCATCCTCTTTGTCTGTGGCAAGAAGAGCTCCAACGGTAAGGTGCTCTTCAATGAATGCCAGGGGGTCAATCCCAACAGCCATCTCATTGAGAGCGCCGACGAGATCCGCACAGAGTGGCTTCAGGGCGTGAGCACAGTGGGCATCTGCGGTGCCACCAGCACCCCAAAGTGGTTAATGGAAGAATGTAAGAATAAACTCGAAGAACTTTGATTGTTTGTATTGCAGAAAAGCCAAGTGTGGCTCAGGACATCGCCCGCATCTTGGGTGCCAACAAGCGCCAGCAGGGCTATATGGAAGGCAACGGCTATCAGGTGACATGGACGTTCGGACACCTCTGCCAGCTCAAGGAACCCAACGACTATTGTGAGAACTGGAAGCACTGGAGCCTGGCCTCGCTGCCGATGATACCTCAGCGCTTCGGCATCAAGCTCATTGAGGACGACGGCATCAAGAAACAGTTTGCCGTCATTGCCCAACTATACAGCAAGGCCGATGAGATCATCAACTGCGGTGATGCCGGACAGGAGGGTGAGCTTATCCAGCGATGGGTGATGCAAAAGGCCGGAGTCAAGTGTCCCGTAAAGCGACTGTGGATAAGTTCGATGACCGACGAAGCCATACGCGAGGGATTCCGACAACTGCAGGGCGAGGACCACTATGAAAGCCTCTATCTGGCCGGGCTCTCGCGCGCCATCGGCGACTGGCTGCTGGGCATGAATGCCACCCGCCTCTACACGCTGAAGTACGGGCGAGGCCGTCAGGTGCTCAGCATCGGCCGCGTGCAGACGCCTACCCTTGCCCTCATCGTCAACCGACAGCAAGAAATCGACAATTTCAAGCCGGAGCCCTACTGGGTGCTGGCCACGCTCTACCGCAACACGCTCTTCACGGCCACCAAGGGACGCTTTGCCTCCAAAGAAGAAGGTGAGAAGGCCTTCAGCACCATTGAAGGCAAGCCTTTCACCGTGACGGGAGTGCAGAAGAAGCAAGGTTCCGAGGCTCCACCCCATCTCTACGACCTCACCTCGCTGCAGGTGGACTGCAACCGGAAGTTCAGCTTCTCGGCCGAGACCACGCTCAACCTCATCCAGAGTCTCTATGAGAAGACGCTCACCACTTATCCCCGCGTCGACACGGAGTATCTCTCCGACGACATCTACCCCAAATGCCCTCAGATTCTCAATGGCGTGTTCCAAGCACGCGTTGGGGGCATCCAGCCCTATGCCGACCTCATCCGCCCCATCGGTGGCAAGCCGCTGCCCAAAACCAAGCGCGTGTTCGACACCTCGAAGGTGACCGACCACCATGCCATCATCCCCACGGGTGTGGCCCCGTCGGGACTCACCGACATGGAGCTCCACGTCTACGACCTCGTGGCACGCCGCTTCATCAGTGTCTTCTGGCCCGACTGCAAATTCTCGACCACTACCGTGACCGGACGCGTGGAGGATATCGACTTCAAGGTGAGCGGCAAGGAGATATTATCGCCGGGATGGCGCACGGTATATGCCCGCGACAACCAGAGAACCGACGATGACGAAGGGGCCAAAGGAGATGAGGAGCGCACCCTGCCCGCCTTCGTCAAAGGAGAGAGCGGCCCTCACACCCCCACCCTGACCGAGAAGCAGACGCAACCTCCAAAGTACTACACTGAGGCTACACTGCTGCGTGCCATGGAGACTGCCGGAAAGTTCGTCGACAACGAGGAGCTGCGGGCGGCAATGAAGGAGAACGGCATCGGCCGCCCCTCATCGCGTGCCTCCATCATTGAGACACTCTTCAAGCGCCACTATATCCGCCGCGAGCGCAAAAACCTCGTGGCCACTCCCACAGGTATCGAGCTCATCGGCACTATCCACGAGAAGCTGCTCACCAGCTGCGAGCTCACCGGCATCTGGGAGAAGAAACTGCGCGACATCGAGCACCACAAATACAACCCGATGGAGTTTATCCAGGGACTTAAAGAGCAGGTGGGCGACATCGTGAAGGACGTGCTGAGCGACAACAGCAACCGCCACATCACCATCACCACCGACGACGACCTGAAGAAAAAGCCAACGCGAAAACGGAAGGCTGCCTCCGTTAAGAACAAAGCGACAGCATCGAAGCCTCAGTCAACAAAGCCCCATCCTCAACAAACAGCAGCCGTCACACCGACAGCGCTGAAGGCCGACGACAGCCTCATCGGGAAGCCCTGCCCCAAATGCGGAAAAGGCCATATCATCAAAGGCCGCACGGCCTACGGATGCTCAGAATGGAAGAACGGCTGCGACTTCCGGCTGCCCTTCAGTAGCAAATAAGAATAATAGCCGATTATGGATTACCGACACTTCAGAAACATCATCTTCGACCTTGGAGGCGTACTTGTCAGACTCGACTTCGAGGCTGCCCGCAAAGCCTTCGCCCGGCTGGGCATGGGCAACGCGCTTGCCACCGACATGCCGGAAGATATAGCACAGCTCTTCGAGCGGCTCGGTCGGGGCTTGTGCAGCACTCATGACTTCTGCGAGCAGCTCCGCAACTTCACGGGTTCAAGCGCCACTGACGCCGACATTGAAGCAGCTGCCGACACCATGCTCCGCGAACTGCCCGACCGCAAGAAGGCCCGTCTGCTCGCACTCAAAGCCCAAGGGCACCATCTTTTCCTGTTGAGCAACACCTTCGACATGCACTGGGACTACTGCGTGAAACATCTCTTCAACTATCAGGGGTACAGCGTCGACGACTACTTCGACCAAGTGTTCCTCTCACAGCGCATGCACCTGCAGAAGCCCGATGCCGAGATTTTCCGCCAGGCGTTGGCGCAGGCCGGACTGCAGGCCGCCGACACCCTCTTCATCGACGATCTGGAAGCCAACTGCCAGGCAGCTGAGCGCTTGGGCATCACCACCTTCAGGAATAAAGACTTTGACGACTGGCTGGCATTAGATTT
>ONMG01000047.1 GCA_900318855.1 uncultured Prevotella sp. | reverse complement strand
CGAAGCCGTCTCTGTGAACTCTATATATAATAAGGTGCCCGTCTCTGATACTCTGTGTCTCCGTGTCTCTGTGTGAGTATTGCTTCATCGATATTGGTTAATATTATTATTACCACCAAGAGATGAGCGTGTAGGAGGTGACTCGTCCTGCGTCACAAAGCCATATAACATCGCAAGAGATTATCGCGACGCGAGACGCGTCGCCTCCTACATGGCTTTGTAAGACGTGTGTCCCTATGACAAATACAGGGGCAACGCTGGCCTTTGACTTGGGTGTCTCTATGACGAAAACAGGTAAAAGCTCATTTTAGGCTTGAATATTTGGGAGCGCATGCCCAAAGGAGGTCTTTGTCGGATTATCAAGTTACCGGGCTGGGCGCATACACAGACGGAAACTAAATGAAGATAAAGGCATTTCAATGGATTTGATTATTTATCCAGGCATAAGGGCATTAAGTTTCTTGGTTGTGACTTCTCTTTTTACCAGTCTATTCCTCCCACCTGCCTATTTTTACAATATCCTGTAGCCCGCTGTGAGCCCCGGCAACATAGAGCTTGTGCTTGATGCCGTTGTGAACGAGGTCATGGGCATATAGCGGCAAGCCCACGCCCATAATCTCGGAATGGAAAGTATCTCCTACGGAGAGTTTGCTGCCTTCTGAGTGCTTCACTAAAAAGAGTCCGTCGCCTTGGTGCTCCACCACGCAGTGATGGTCAGGCTGCCAGGACAGTCGCAGGAGCTGCCCCATGGGTATGAGATCGGCGGTGATGACGGGCCGGTTGATAAACCCGGATTCACTGCACGTCTGCCGGAACTCGTTCCAGTCATGACTGTCTACATATCGTGCCAGCAAGGACAACGTCTCGAGCGACGGCTCGTGCGTGGACTGAACATACCCCCACACCCGCTTCAGCGTAGAGGCACTGATAGGCTGTCCGCACGTCTTCTTAATGTCAAGGGCCAGCATGTCGAACATGCCGGGTGTCTGGGGCCGTTGTCCGTATTTGGCTTCCACCTTTCTTAACAGATATGTAATGGTTTTGTTCATGTGCTCATTTTTTTTATGCAAAAGTAGTAAAAAACTGACAATATGTATAGGTTAACGGTAGGCGTGAATTAACTTGAACCAATATTTTGTTTTTGCCCTGCATAATTTGAACTATCTTTGCAACAATCTTAAACATTGCGGTTGCCGCGTGAAGATGTCGGGAAGCACTGTAACTCACGGTCGCCGGAAACAGAATAAAGGGAACGATTAACACTTTAATATTTACTAAAGATGAGAAAATTACTTCTATTTCTTACAGCGAGCCTTTTCTGCCTGCATGTAGGAGCGCAGACTCTTCAAGAAATTCAGGCGAAAGCCGAGTCGGGAGATGTTTATTCCCAGTATTTTATGGGCTGGAGCTATGCCAACAGTCCGTCCAAAGCCGATTACGCTGCGGCAAAACCGTGGTTTGAGAAGGCAAGCGCGAAAGGCTATGCTGCCGCATCTTACTATTTAGGCTGGATGTATTATTATGGTATGGGCGTGGATGAAAACCACGCAGACGCCTTAAAATGGTTTCAGAAAGCCGAAGCGCAGGGGATGCCTGAGGCGCATGACTTCGTTGCGGCCTGCAAATCAGACATGACAATAGGGGCTACCTATACATTCCGCCCCGGCCGCCACGACTTGTCTCCTGCTCTCGATGAGCCATCATACAACTCTTCGGAAGGAAGTGGCGATGACAGGCAGGAAGCCCCGGAACGACAGGGGACTTATACGCCGGGGGTCATCGTGAACAATTCGCTGAAAGGCTATGAATGGATGAAAACCGAGGACTGGCAGCCGCAAGGAAATGGCATTTACGTAGGCAGCACGCACCATTATTATACCCGTGACAAGGAAAAGGGATGCTTTGACGCACAGGGAATGCTGAAGATAGCCTACATGAATCCCTATGCCATGGGTACCTCTGAGATGACAGATTTAATGCTCTATGCCCTGCTCAGGCAGGACTATGCGCAAAACAAGTACAGCATCAAGTCGGCCGGAGCCAAGACCCAGCAGTATATCCGTGGCGAACTGGGCCTTGGCCCTGTGGCCAAGCGGAAGCAAGACCCCGCAAAGGCTTATGTCAACTATCTGAAGACTGAGCGGGCGGAGAGAAATGCCCGGAACTCCTACCAGCGCAGCAGGGCCAACTTGGCCTCGCAGCGGGCCGCCCTCGGCGTTTTCAACGCCCTGTTAAGCAATGTGGATACAAAAGGCGATGAGTGGATAGGGAAACTCAAGAGACAATATATGGATGAACTGAATCTTTATAAGGTCGAAAGGCTCTCACCCGTTAGTTTCAAGTTGATTTTCATTGACAATAATGGCAATTACACCCATTCGCTGAAATTCACTGCCGTACAGTCGGGTAACTTCAATATTAAATGGAAAGCCGACGTCTTGCCAAACGACCCCTCTTTCAAGCTGAAATCAGACCGTTGGGACGATTGATTTTTTGGAACTGTACGGATGGTCTAACGCTTTCTCCTGCCCATCCGAGGGCAGGAGAAAAATCAGCTTCTGATTTTTAGGCCTGTTCTTTCCTTGCGGGCTGTGGCATCAGAGGTCGCTTGGGCAGTAGATAGTGCGCAGCCAAGTCTGCTTTGAGAAATAACGTTGCTGGCGCAGAAGGAGGATGCGAGCTCACATTCGTTGTTCTGAATCACATTCTCAAGCAAAAGCTAAGCCCAGCCGAAAAGAAGGGAATACTACAAGAAACAAATCTTAATGTATATGGAAAGAAAACTGAAACGGTGTCCGTATTGTGGTAAGGAAATTTTGAGTGTGGCCAATAAGTGCCGTTACTGCGGAATGTGGATTTCCGGCGATGACGCGCATTTGATGAGATGCCCGTCGTGTGGGGAGAGAATAGACAAAAGGAGCAAGACGTGTCCCTATTGCAGTGAGCCAATTTCAGCTCATGAGTCAGATTCCCCAGCTGATAACGGCACAAGCCCGGCTCGTGCTGAGGATACTGTCGATACGGTATCTGCAGCGGGCACTACCAACGCGACTTCTTCTGCCGGGAACACTGCCGGTATGGTTTCCTCTGCCGGGAACGCCGACGGTGCAGATACTCCTGCCGATACTACGCCCGCGAGCCAGGACGGGCAGGACGAGAACAAGTCAACGCTCAACATGAACATGATTGCTGTAGTTGCTGTGCTGGTTTTGCTGGCAGGTTCTGCCGTGTGGGGCTACTTCGGGAAAGGAAAGCCCCAAGGGGCTGCGCCTGATACAACAATGGTGGACTCTGACACTGTCTCATGTGACGATGATACCGCGACAGCTGACCCGTCAGCGGCGGAAAGCAGCGACCAGGTGCTGGAACTGGCCGAGCAGGTTTTTAAGAAATGCTACTATGACCGGTATGGCGACGGAGAAGACTATCCCACCGTCCCCTTTGGCTATCAGGTGTCGCCCGACGGCAAGTTTCTCTTTGTCGTGACCAATGTGATGGCCAACGGCAGTGGATGGATGACGGAGTATCAGCTGCAACGTTATAACATAGAAACGGGCGAACTGCGGTTCATCACCGACTGCGCAGGCATCATCATGGACGACGACGGCATCACCGTGGCAAAGGCTACTGCTACAAACGAAGAGACGGCGCAGAGTGAGGCTGAACTCAACTATCGGGTGCATGACCAACACTATACATGGAACGGCAAGGCCGACTTGGGTGGCGACTACGTGGAATATGGCCGCGAACATTTTGAGCAAGAGTATTCTGCGGGCGGATATACCTATGTATCGGGCGTGGAGCGTTTCCCCAAGAGTTTTATTGATGCCTCCATGCAATAGAAGATTTATACAAAATACATAATATGGAAGATAAATTGAAGAAGTGTCCTTATTGTGGACATGAGATTATGGCTATGGCCAGGAAATGCCGTCACTGCGGGATGTGGATTGACGGTGATGACGACCTCATGACGGAGTGTCCTGCATGCGGTGAGAAAGTTGACAAGCGGAGCAAGGTATGCCCGTATTGCCAGGAACCTTTGCCGGAGGAGGTAACCTCCGATGCCCCAGCCACCCCGATGCCCGGTGGAGAAACTTCTGAAAAGGCAGAGGCCGGTCAACCCGAATTGACTGCCGACGGCGACAATCTCCGGCGGCCGGACAATATCTTCAGGTTTCATAAAGGCTTTGGCAGCTACTATAGTTGGGGATGCTTTTTCCTGGTCTTTCTAATGATATTTGGAGAAGCCGTCGGGATGGTAGATTATTATAAGTCGTTTACCGGAACGAATGAGTTTGGCGTGGAGAACGCGGGGGCGGCTGGTCATTTCATCTATGCACTTGAAGTAATACCTGATTGGCTTGCCACGCTGATGAGCGAGGGAGGTCTGCTCTTCTGCTTTGCCGTCATTTACTCCAAGCTCAAGAAATGCTATAAGCCCATGTCGGGACAGCTCATCACTCTGATAGTCCTGCAGGCTGTCAATCTGCTATTGAGCTTAACGGACCAGTATATGCTTAGCATCGTATCGGGCCTCGCCGTGTTAGTAATGCTGACCATCGTAGGCGCAACTCTCAGAAAAAACTATGACGGGTCTCTCAAGACGCTGGGCACCTGGTTCATTATCTATATGCTCGTCCAACTTGTGGGCGTAATTTACATCTATGTAAGCTATTCATCAGGCGACTTAAGCCTCTTCTTCCTGATTGTGCTTCTTGTCGCGACGTTGCTGTGTTATGATCAAATAGTTAAAGCGGTGGAGTGATGCGGTAACATCATCAGAAACTATCTCCTCCGGCTCACCATCTGGTTGACCACAGCCTGCATGGTGAGCCGGAGTTTTATGTTGTCTGGTGTGCCCTTGCTGGCGACACGGTCGATCTCGGTGTTGATGCTGTCGAGCGTCTGCGGCGTGATGTCACCATAGGCAGCCAGGGCGCGGCGCGTCACGGCGACGGTGTAGTCGTGAAGACGGCGCACCCGGGTGTCGGTCTTGTCCACATAGACTTCCGGTCGGCTGGCTTCTTCTGTTTCGGCCTTTTCCTTTTTTGCTTTGCTTTCCGTGGTCGGTTGGGTTGTCGTCAGTGGGCGAGGAGCGTCTTGTTGCCGGGGGCTGCCTTTTTCTTCGGGAGCTATGTCTGAACGCGATTGAACCTTGGTGGTCATCTCCTCAGCATCTTTCTTTGGCGTTGACGGAGCGTTGGACGATGCCCATGGCTTCCCGGCGATGACAAAGACTAGGCACGCGGCGAAGGCGATGGCCAGCCAGGGCCACAGCCTCTTGCCAGCATGGTCTTGGCTCTTACTCAGGTCGTCGAGCAGGTCGTCGGCATGCTGATAGCGGTCGTCGGGTAGGGTGGCGATACACCGTCGGGCGATGCGCTGCAGACGCTTGCCGAACGACTTGCTGCATAGAGGCACCAGGTCCTGGATGATGACTCCCAACGAATAGATGTCTGCCCGGCAGTCGGATTGCTTGCCTTCCATCATCTCCGTGGCCACATAATGCACCGTGCCGGCGACAGGCTGCGGCGAGGCATCGTCATCGGTGCGGCTCAGCCCGAAGTCAATCAGCTTCACGTTTCCCCCATTATGCGTAATGATGATGTTGGCAGGCTTCAAATCGTGATGAATCAACTGCCGTTGATGCAGATAGCCGACAGCACCGACGGTCTGCATGAGGATACGCTTGATGTCGGAATCAGCAGCCTGACCTTTCCTGATGAATTCAGCGAGCGTCATGCCGTCTACGTATTCCTCTACAATGCAATCACCGAGTGGGGGCACCTGCGTAAAATCGAGCATCGTGACAATATTTGGGTGCTGAAGAGGATAACCCGTTTGGTATTCCTTGGCAAGCATTTCCTTGGCGAGTACACTGCTGGCATATTCTTTCCTCACACACTTCAATACCACCCACTTGCCCTTATGTCTGGCTTTCCATAATTCTGAGAAGCCTTGTTGCGACTTGTATATGCAGGTAAGCATGGAGAATATGTCATTATCAGCCGGCAAGGACTGTACGTCTGAAAAGAATGATTCTGCGTCTTGTGATGTCATAATCTTATTTGTTCACGCCCATCCATCCTCAATGTCAAAGCATGGATGCGAAGCCATGAATATCTTATTCTGTCTCGCCGCAAAGATAAACCCAAATCGGTCATTAGGATATCTCTATGTCGTACGGCAAAGAGAAATCCTTTAATTTTTCCCATATAGATAAGAATGATTGTCGTGTTTTTAGTGATCTGGCCAAAT
>ONMG01000004.1 GCA_900318855.1 uncultured Prevotella sp. | reverse complement strand
TTATGGGCGAAGCTTATAGAGAAAGACCTCAGAAAGCAGAATCTGGTAGAAGATATAGGATTGAGCTCCGCTACTGTAGCAAAGATGGGAAAAGGTCAGCCTGTATCGAGTAATGTTATGGATAAGATTTGTAAATATCTCGAATGCAGTGTGAATGAAATTATTCAATTTGAATAGGTAGCCATATGAAAGCACAATTGTTTCTAAGAGTAATAGGACGAGAATGCTTTTGTTGAACTGCCTAGTTCTATTTGCGAGGGCGATCAAAATATCAATAGAATAATAGTATAAAATCAAGAAAAAATGATGATGTTGGATTATCGGGCAGAAAGACAACATTTGAGGGCAGGTTATGGCAAAGTTTATTGGCACAAACCTCAGGGATGGGAACTGGGGAGAGGATTATTTCATACAGAAATTGATGGAGTATCTGGACGATTCATATGTTATCTACCGGAACCGTCCGGTATTCGGCGCACAGTTTGATGTGTGCCTTTTTGCACCTGAAGTGGGGATTATCATATTTGAGGTCAAGGCTTGGAAGCCAGATACAATCAAGCGCGTGAAGGATGGGGATGCGATCGTAATCCAGACAAAAGATCGGGAAACCGGAGAAGAAGGAGAAAAGGAAGAAAATCCGACGAAGCAGGTAAGAGGGTACGTATACAAAATGCGGAGTAAGGTCCGCCAGAAGACTGGGAAGACGCCGCTTATCTACGGAATGACATGTTTTCCGAATCTGACAAAAGTTGACTACGAAAGTAAAGGTATTGAGCCGGTATGTGAATATGAGGAAACGATTCTGAAGGAAGATCTCGAGACAAAGGCAGCGCTTTTTGCCAAGCTGAACCTGAGCGTGAAAAACCACAGAAATGCAATGCAGTACATGTCCGATTTCACATCAGAGCTTATGTTTCGCACAAGGCAGTTATTTGAGAGCGATTTAAAGCTGGAAGATCAAACTGTTGAGGATACGAACCTTGTGGAGGCGGTTGATTATCCAGGTAAAGCAACATATTCCATTTTTGCTTATATTCCGCATGATGTTCAGGCGCAGCAGCGGATTAGAGACCTGGCCGAAGCCTATGCGCACGGAACTAAGCTTTATGTCGTTGTCACGGACGTGCAGGAATTAAAGTTCATAGAACGAGAAATCGCTGCAGTGCTGAAGAGAAAGGGGCTGGCTCCTGATGGTAGCGGCCTTGTGATCGATTTTTCAGGGGAGAAGCGGCAGGCGAAGGCTTCTGGAAATTCCTTCTCTGTATTTGGGTGTTCTGCATTCTTACTTTCGCAGCCTGTTTCAGGTGCCACATTTTTTACGATAGAAAACGGTCAGAGGGAAAAGACCGAATCAGTAGACATAAAGGAAGTGCTTTCTGAAACAGACCGGCAGACAAGCTTCAATCTGGCACAATATCTGATAGAGCACGCGGACCTTAAGAAGAATATCATTGTTCGAGCAGGAGCTGGTACTGGAAAAACCTATACCATGATCTCAAGGATTGCATTCATCTGCTGCACGGGTAACTGCTCCATGAAGGAGATGGCGAGCCGTATCGTCATGATCACATTTACGGATGACGCGGCGAATCAGATGGAGGAGAAGATAAAGGAATATTTCATCAACTACTATCTTTTGACCGGTGATACAGACTGCCTGTCCTTTATTAACCAGATTGAGGGCATGCAGATCAGTACTATCCATTCCTATGCAAAAAAACTGATTTCTCTCCTAGGGATGGAATACGGATATGGAAATGACATCTCCATCACATCCGGTGATTACAAGCTGAAGCAGATTATCACAGAGCAGGTGGACACCTATATTGGCGAACAGCAAAAGCGGCGTGGTGCAGGGTATGTAAGAAATCTTGGGCTTCCGATCTATCAGATCAACAGGAGCATCATGAATATGCTGAACAAGCTCCACAACCAAAGTGTGGATGTGGCTTCGTTGAAGAGCGAGAACTTTGGCACCTGTGTATCCGGAAGCGGCTCAGAGGATCTTCATCAGTTGTTCGCGGAGCTTGTGCCGCGGATTGAACAGGAGGCGGATGTGTATTTCAGAAAGGAAAACCGCATTCACCTGAGCAACATGATGTCGATGCTTGAGCTGTGTATCAATAACGATGCGAATCAAAAACGCCTTCTCGCAATGCAGACAGGTCGCCCGCAGTACATGTTTGTGGATGAATTCCAGGACACTGATGATGTACAGATAAATGCGCTGACAAGGATTGCCGAGCTGCTTCAGTACCGGCTTTTTGTCGTGGGTGATGTGAAGCAGTGTATCTACAGGTTTCGTGGCGCGAAGGAGAACGCGTTTGAACAGCTGAATTATAAGAACAACCCCGCATGGGATACCTTTTCGCTTTCCAAAAATTACAGGACAGACGCGAGGCTGCTTGATCTGTTCCATGAATCCTTCCGGGGTATGGGAGAGCGGATTGTGGATAAAGAGCAGCTGCTGATCTATGGCACCGCCGGGGATCAGGAGAGCGGGAGGCTGATCGGAACCAGAGCCTTTAACACAGGCTTATCGGACAAGGTCATGTATCACAAGGTGTCGATTGATAAGGAAGAAGACCGCATGTCCGCCTTATTTGAGGAGATTGACAGGCAGAAGAACCTGATCCGGGATAAAGAGAAGAGCGAAGGAAAAAGGCTTCCGGATAAGGCAAAAGAGATTGCAGTTCTGGTGCGCGAGAACTGGCAGGCTGAGACCATACGGGAAGCCGGAAAGCATAAAAATGTAGATGTGCTTACAAATACAGGAGGAGATTTATATCTGTCGGAGCCGGCCCGGGATATGCTGACGTTGATCAACGCTTTAATTCACTATGATGAAGCGGATTATCTATATGCGTTTGTGAATTCCAATTTTATTGGCGGAGGCATGAGCAAGGCGTTTATGTACAGCATTCGGGCCGATGAAAAGAAGAATGCCTGGAAAAAGACAAAGAGTACCGATACCGGGCAGGCTGACAAGCTTCAGAAGGCGATTGATATGAATCTAGCGAGTGCCGAGGTAGAGGATTGGAAAGAATCAAGAGGTGTAGACTGGAGAACCTGGAGAGGCATCGTGAAAGCACTCCGAACGGTTCCCGTGCTTCAGGTGTTGCGGAAGATATACGGCTTTTTTCAGCCGTGGATGAATTACGGAAAAGAAAATAGAAGCAAGAGAGAATATTATCGTCTAAATGTGGAGCTGCTGTTTGAGGAGCTGATCAACACAGTGAACAAGGATTCGGTTTCCATTAATTCTCTGGCCGATACGTTATTTGCCAACATGATCAGTCAGAAAAATGTGGATAGCCGTGCGCTTGAGACAAGTAAGAGCGAGGATATCACAGTCCGCTGTGTCACGATTCATAAGGCCAAGGGTCTGGAGTACGGTACAGTTATCCTGCCGTACTGCTCATATTCGATCAACAGGCCGAAGCGCACGGACATGAATGTATCCGTGCTAAACGATGAGTTCCTTAAGGTGGGATACCAGATCAGGTACGATGTGGATCATGTACCGATGATGTTTCAGAATGATTTTTATGATGAGCAGCTGGAGAAAAACGAGCGTATGCGAGAAGAGGCCAGGATTCTTTATGTTGCCATGACAAGGGCAATCCGCACTTTTTCATGGATTGCACTGGATGGCACGAAAAATGAATGCTGGCAGAAGCTGATATGGGGGGAGTGACAGATGTCCTATAAGATATTTACATATGCAGATCCATACCGGATCAAGGACACAGATTTCTGGAAAGACATTAAGGGCTATCCCCAGCTTTGTGCATCCAGAACCTTGGTGAACGGTCTGATGAGTGTCATGGGAGATGAGATAGAATCTCTCCTGTGCCCGCTGGATGATATTGTGAATAAAAGGGTATTTCCCGACTGGTCCGAGAATATCGGCAGAAGGATACAGCAATACAGTAACCTCGGGCAGATTTTTTCAGACCGCAGAAAGAAAAAACTATGGCTGGACTGTTATTATGAGTCCCTATCGCAGAACAAGGATGCCATGCTCGATGCGATACGGCTTTTTATAGAGCTTGATATTCATGCGGACGAGCTGGATGTTGCTGAAGCCGGCTTTGAACATCGGGTATTCGCATACCTGCTTGGCCTTGCGGAAAAAGACAGGCTGTTTTCTCTGCCAAAGCTTCCATCCGTTGGAGAACTGATCACGCATTTTAAGGATCAGGCAAAATACGAAAAAGAAGAAAAAGAACGTCTGCATGAAGGAAAGGAAGATACACCCAAGTATAGCAAGGAGCTTCATGTTATTGACCGGATGATTGAGAGCATGAGTCGTTGGGACGGGAAGCATGTGGTAATCCATGGCATCCATCAGTTTACCCCGCTGCAGCTTCGATTGATCACCCACATGGATAGACTCGGTATGGAAGTGATTTTCATGTACAACTATATTCCGAAGTACAGGGAAATCTATTCTTCGTGGGACTATATCTACCAGCAGTTCAACGCGCCGATTCATCACGACAAAAGGGTGACGGACTATAAGCCGAAGGGGAGCTTCCAGAAATGTGGCATGGCTATTGCGGAGAACCTGGCGCTTTTGTGTAAGGAGAGCGTGCCCGGAGGGAATGAAAGGGTTCGCGAGAATTACACTTTCTACAAGGACCAGACGGTGCAGGTCTTTGACAATGTATCAGAGTATGCGGGATATGTGTCCGATCTTTTTGCGAAGGCGGAGACAAAGCTCCGGGAGTCAAGCACATCACGGGATCCTTCTGCTTCCACAAAGCCGGTCAGCACGGCCGCTGTGCTGGCCCGTATGGATGATGTCATCTACACGGCCAACAAGGACGTGGACGATCTGTTGCAGGTGTATCATCCCGAGTATGCGAGAAACAGGCACTTTCTGGCCTATCCGATAGGACAGTTCTTTGTGTCTCTTTACGCCCTGTGGAACAGTCAGAACAAAGAAATCGACATAGACTACGGCCTTTTAAGAAATTGCGTAAACTCCGGAATCATGACAGAGTACAGCTCCTGGCAGCTGCTGAAAACCTTGATGAACCTGGAGCCTCTTTTTGGGCACATTCGAACCTTTTCTGAATTCAAGAAACTGTTTCAGGCTTATATAGCCATGTACAAGCAGGTGAACGGTCCGGCTCAGACCACAGCAGGAGTGTTTCGCAAGCTGGATATCTATAACACCTACAAGGTTCCCCTGAAAGATGTTGAGGAGCTTGAACGGGCTGTGCATGAAATAAACGACAGTGCCAGCATGCTCTTCGGAGACATGGAGGAGGACGAACAATTCCGCTTTGCAACGCATTTTGCAAGGCTGCGGGAGTTTGTGAGCAGTAAACAGCCTTCTATGGTAAATGAAGAGGAAAAAGACCTGATTGGAAAACTGATCACCAAGCTGGACACAGTAGCGGATCAGTCCAATGGGCGGGAGAGTGATGCGAGAAAGGGTACGCTGGATGACCTTCGGGCAGGACTCTACTTTTTCCTGAAGCAGAAGGAAGAACCTGTCTCTGACTGGTTTGTAAAAAACTTTGAACAGATAGATGGTGATGTGCTGACAAGCGCGGAGCAGGATCAGCCAGGACGGCACAAGGTATATCATTTCGCCTGCGTGTCGGACAAGGACATGAACTGTCGGGTCAATGACCTGCTTCCTTGGCCGCTCACGGATCTGTTTATAGAACGAACGTACAATCCGAAGGATCTGGCGTTTCAGGTGTATTATTCTGCACTTGGTGAGCGCGGGAACTTTATGCGCTACGCACTGTTCTATGGACTATATTTCAGCAAATGCGAGACAAAGATCAGCTTTGTAAAGCATTATGGGAATGATGCCACGGATTGCTATGGTTTGCTAAAGCTGATCGGTCTTACCAGTGATAGCGAAGGTCTGACTGGAAACAGCTATGAGGAGCCGATGCGGGCTGTCAAGAGCGGAAAGGTAAAGAGTATACCCTATGAAAGAGAGCAGATGGCTGCCATGATGCTCTGTCCATACCGATACTTGCTCGATTACGTGTTAAATCCGGAGCTGATCTTTTCCGGCTCCCTCTTGATGGGAAGATTTTATGTAAATGTACTGGTGGACAACACCTGGAAGAAGCTTCAGTCCATTAATCCGGGACTCGCAAAGCAAAGGCTTTCCGGCCAGATCGACCAGGAAGCGGCATTGCTTAAAAAGTATTTTCCGTTCCTGCTGGATACAGAAATCATGGATTTGAAGAGACAGGCCGAAAACTATATCATCGGCTCATCGAAAATCTTCAATGGATCCTATGATTACAACCCGGAGCACATGAAGCTTAAACGGGCGTTCGGAATCGCGAAGTTCTACGATGATGTACAGGATCTTCCGCCAAAGCACACATATCCTGCGTTTGAGAAGCTTGCTGGATTCGAAACGGCCAATGGGACCATTAAGAAAACCTATTCGGTGCACAGCGTACGGGATACGGCCAAGGATACCTTCATTGCGTGTGCGATAGATTATTTGAACAATACCACGGAAAATATGGAAAGACCGGGGAGCTGGTGCATGTACTGTGCAGACAGGAATCTCTGCCTTGCGTCCTATGTACAGGCCAGAGAATAAAAACAAAGAGCGAAAAAGAAAAAAAGAGGTCACATTTTACGAGGAGTAGCAATCTATGCAGACAGGTCAATATGTCCGATGCCCGATTGTATTGGAGGAAAGCGATAAAGACTATCCAAGAAGTTTTGTCTTAGGGAAAATCATTTCCATCAATGAGCTGTCCGGCGAAGTCAGTGTAAAGCTGTATGATCTGAAGAACAGCCGGCGGTTTTATGCACACGCCTTTGAGAAAGGTCAGTTCCCCTTGGAGGCAGTGGACAGATGCGGCGCCGCGAAGTACGCGCCGGTCAACACGCCGTCAGGTGCGGGGATGATTCTTTCGAGAAGGCTGGAGAAAAAGGAAGACGCGTTTTATGAATACTACGTCATGCTGGACTCAGGGAAAACCGAATCATTTATGGAACATGAGCTGGAAATAGAATATTCTGCGGCAGATTATCTCCCATATAAGCAGATGTTGAGCTATGAATTTCAAAACCCGACCTGGTATGCTAACCGCTTGCAGGTAAGTGGGAACATGCACATGGTGAACAATACCGTGTATGGGTTTAGGGAGCTGGTGGGAACCAGAACATTCCTCATGTCGCATCAGATCAGCACCATTGTACGGATGTTTGAGTCGAGACCAATTCGCTACATGCTGGCGGACGAGGTAGGACTTGGAAAAACCATTGAGGCCTGTTCTGTGGTGAAAATTCTTACCACGGAGAACAAGAAGCTTAGGATGCTTTACATTGTGCCGGGAGCCCTGGTTAATCAATGGGAAAATGAATTGTTCTACAAATTCGGGATTCGGTGTTCCAAGGGAGACAGTATGGCTGCCTACGCAAGCCATGTCATCCTGGCCTTGGAGGATTTGGATGAGTATTCCGATGTACTGGTATATCAGTGGGACATGCTGATTGTGGATGAAACGCACAGGCTGCTGCGTATGGAGAAAAAATATCAGCTGGTTCTGGATTTAAGCAGGAAGGCAGAACATGCGCTTTTTTTGAGTGCAACCCCTATACAGAACAGGAAGGAAGAGTATTTGAAGCTGCTTTCTCTTCTGCAGCCGGAGCAGTATCTTCCCATGAGTCTTTCCACATTTTCCTCTGTCCTTTCAAAGCAGAAAAAGATTCAGCAGCGTGTGAATCTTCTGCTCACCCATATGAACCGATATGACGACTATAAGGAGGATTCGCTTGAGAAGCTTAAGGGCTTGGCCGAGGAGCTTGCAGATGACAACATCACCCGCATTGTGCAAGGCGTAGATTTTGACTCCGAGGATCACGGGCAGGTTGTCATAGAGCAGGCGCTTTCGTATATATCTGAGAACTACAGAATCGAGCGAAATGTCATAAGAAACCGGCGTGAATATGTGTCCGAGGTATTGGGACAGAGAAAGCTTCATGGAATTTCCTACAGCATGAAAAATACAGAGGATGATTACAGCGAGCGGAACGTGTATTATTCTCTACTCGAATATATCTCCTCGAAAATCGAGGAGGAAAGCATAGAAACAGACGAGATATGCATGCTACTGCAGGGATTGTTCAGCTCCCCATGGGCACTTCAGAGCGTCATGTCTTCCATGGAGATAGATGATGAGGATCTATGCTCACTTGTACGGCTTTGGGTTACGCAGGCGCAGGATGAATTAAAGCAAGTGGATTATCTGCTCGATGAGGATCCCGGGCACATAAAGGGACGTTTGCTTTACGCGGCAGACTTTATCGACCAGGAGGTGTGGGTCACAAACGACAACAATGGGAAGGTCGTAGTATTCTCCGAGTTTGCGGAAACTCTCTGGAAGTTTGGAGAGATTCTTGAAAAACGCGGGCTTTCCTGTGTGTGCTTTACTGCAAATATGCTCCGGGAGGAGCTTGAGGATAGCGTGTATGAATTTCAGAATCATGAAGATTGCCGGGTGATCTTGTGCGATTCTACAGGTGGTGAAGGCCGTAATTTCCAGAATGCGGACTGGGTGATTCACCTGGATCTGCCCTGGACAGCGAACGCAATCGAGCAGAGAATTGGACGACTGGACAGGCTGGGACGGGATCAGGATCATCTGCAGGTGAATTCAGTTGTGATCTACAGTAAAGAGACCATAGAGGAGCAGCTCTTCCAGATATGGAATGAGGGCCTGGATATCTTTAAACGTTCACTAAGCGGGCTTGAGATCATCACCGGTGAACTGAATGACCGGATAGAAGAGGCACTCCTTGACGATATCTATAACGGACTTGAAAAAGCGGTAGACGATATCGTGGAGCTCACAGAGGATACCCGGGATGCAGTGGAAGAAGAGCAGCTCTATGATTCCGGTAGTGTTATCTACAGGCCGCTTTCTCAGGCCGTGAAGCAGATGCTGGGAACCTACAGTGGCGGTGAGAATGATCTGTTTCGCAAGTCTATGCTTGGTTGGGCCAATCAGGCGGGCTTAAAGAGCACAAGCTCGAAGGCCGGAATTGTGCAATTCGCGGATTCCATGTTCTCGCCACGGGCGGCGATTCAATCCTTGTTCGTGCCGCCGGACTGGAGCAAATACGAGAGCACGGCAATTGTGCGAAAGGAAGGCAGAATCCTCGGCACCTTTGACCGCGGCATGGCTATAAAGCGGGAGGATCTTTTGTTCTATGCACCCGGAGACCCGGTGTTTGACAGTATCATTGGCAATGCTCTGGATAACGGACGGGGAAGATGCTGTGCGCTTTCTACCATGGCACCCTTTGATTTCAAGGGCTTTGCCTGTGTGTTCAATGTGGAGCCGAGAATCAATTATCTGCTCGACCGAAGGATATCGATTCAGCTGCTGTCGCAGTTCCGCATGTATCTGCCCATGAAGCAGATTTTTGTGTTTGTGCCTTTTGTGGGGTATGAGAGTGTTCCGGAAAAAGACTTAGAAGAGTTCTTGTCAGATTCAAGAAATTTGTACGAAGCGGATCATCTTGGGAAACGAGGAGCGCGTAGAGGAGAAATTTCACCATTGGAAGCTTTTATGGAGAATTATCCAGAAGCAGAGTGGACTAATATGGTGAAGCGTGTAAACAAACTTGCAAGGGATAAAGCTGCGAAAAAACTGCTTGAGCTTGCTGATTTTGAAACGGCAAAGCGGGAGATAGGCAGAATCGTAAGCGGTTATGAGTCGGAATATCTATATCTGGGTAAGGACATGAAGAAGATAGCGGCCATCAGGGAAAAGTACAATGCAGTCTACTATGCGCTGACGCACCCGCTACTTACAATGGATTCCATGAGCTTGCTTTATCTGAGAAGGTGGAAATAACATGGATTTTATAGACATATTTCGTGAATATCTGGAAGGCAAGCTCAGTGCGCCTTCGGCAGAGACGAGGATAAGGGATTTGCTTCCGGCGCTCCTCTCTGCCGGGAGGATGAAGGAGTACGCAAGAGCCACCTATGTGCTTACATACTTCATGCGCTATGAACAGTACAACATGACCAAAATCAGCGCCATGGATCTTCTTTTGTTCATGCGCGATTTTGTGTTATTTGTGGGGAGGTTTCCATTTCCGAGACTGATAACTGATGCCGTGAGAAGAGACGGAAAGAAGCTGGGACTTTATGTCACGGAGAGTGGTGAGGTGGACGTGATTGAAAGCTACCCGGAAGCAGTCAAAGGACAGACTCAATTTATCAAGGAGGTTTACAGCTTGTCCGGGCAGCAGGAGGCTACGAAGAGAACCTCCGCCGGGGATACCTATGTGAAGCGGTATACTAAATTCTCATCATACCGCTCTCTGGAGCAAAAGGTAGGTGTGCATTGTGCGGTAGAGCTTCCGGACGAATATAGCCTCATGATTTCTCTTCCAACCGGCGGTGGAAAAAGTCTGATCACTCAGATTCTTGCGGCATCCATGAGCAAGCTTACGCTTGTTGTGGTTCCCACAGTATCGCTGGCCAAGGATCAATATCTGCAGGCCGTGGAATGCATTGCAGATGAAGCTGTGAAAAAACAAGTTTTCTGCTACAGAGGAAATAGCGACAACAGTTCAATTCTTGCAGCTATAAAAAAGCGCACGGCGAGACTTGTATTCACCTCTCCCGAAGCCCTGCTGAAAAACATCGAGCTGAACCAGGCGATAAGGGATACTGCGCAGGATCAGTACCTGCACAATGTGATCATTGATGAGGCGCATATCGTTCCGGATTGGGGTACGCATTTCCGGCCAGACTTTCAGATATTTTCGGTTGTTTTAAGGGAACTCAGGGAACTTTCAGACCACACCATAAGGACATACATGCTTTCTGCGACCTTGTCGGATGATGTTGTGGATGTGTTGTTTCAGCTGTTCGGAAATGAAGGAAAGAATGTAGAGTTCCGTTGTGATGCCTTAAGGAAAGAACCTCGGTTTGTGATCTGCGACTACAGAAATTACGTAAAGCGGGAGCAGGATGTGATCGACATGGTGAAAAGCCTGCCCAAGCCGCTTATCGTCTACGTGATTGAACCAAAGGTTGCGCGGCAATATTGCAAGATTCTTAAAAAGGAGGGCTTCTCCAATATACAAAGCTATACAGGGGAAACCGGAGATACCGAACGGGAATCTCTGCTTGAAAGGTGGAAGAACAACGAATATGATGTCATGGTTGCCACGTCGGCCTTTGGCATGGGCGTAGATAAGGGCAATGTCCGGACAATCATCCACGCATGTGTACCGGAGAATCTGAGCCGCTTTTATCAGGAGGTTGGGAGAGCCGGGCGGGATGGTCTACCGTCCTTAAGCATTCTTACGCACTATATCAGCAGGGAAGATAAGAGAAATGATCTGAATGTTGCATTTGGCTTGGTAAATAAAAGCATACTTACCAAAGATTATCTGATCAAACGTTTTTCAAGCATCCTGAAGGATGACAGGAACCTGATCGAAGGCGATGTGGTTACAGCGGACTTAAGCACGGTGCCATCGTACTTTACAAAGGAGGAAGCGGAGCACGCAGGGCATCAGAACATGAGCTGGAACGCGAATACGCTCCTGCTTCTTCACAGACAGGGGTATATCGACATACAGACTGCAATGTATGACCAAGCACATGATACATATCTTTTCAGATTTAAGGTACTCGACTTAGAGCTGTTGGATGACAGGAGCAAGCTTGAAACAGAAATGGCTGCTGACAGGCAGGAAGAATATGACATGCGTGTGGACGGATACCGGAAAATAGCCGAGCTTGTAGGCAGACCAAAAGCCAAATGCTGGGGCAGGCAGTTTGTATCGCTGTTTCCTTTTTCACAACCCATATGCAGCGGCTGCCCGGCAGACGAAGCAGGAACTGATGTGGAGGAAGATGCAATCAGGATCAGGAAGCCTTGCATGGTGAGCATAGCGCCGGATCCTCCGGGACGCTTCTTGAGAAGGTATATGGGAGTGCTGCATGATCTGATTGTGCCGGTTGCGGATTATGCATCCATTGACCTTCAGGCTGTGGCTGACAAAACCAGCAGGCTGAACCTGACCTGTATGGTCTACCCGGATGATGCGGAGCACACCTTTGACACAGACTGTATGACACTAACCTACAGCGAATTCCTGAGTGTATCGGGAAAGTGCCCGTGGATTCTTCGAAACGGGATGATGATCGTGCTGTGTGATGATCGGGATATGAGCAACAAGATATTTGAAGCCGCAAACAGAGGCGTCATGGGAGAATACCGAAAGGTATGGTGCTGTAAACCAACCATGCGGATCGCATCTAAAAACCGGGCAATCAACGAAATATTAAACGGCCACACCTGTGAGCTTGACAGATTATAGGAAGATAAAGGAGCATAGATATGTTTAAGGAAAATGACAGCATGAGGCCAGGACCGACACCGGAGCGTGTTCTGGCGATATGTAGACTGCTGGAGGGACATCCCCGTACAATGCAGGAGCTTGCGAGGCTTACCCAGCTTGATAAGGATCCGGATCCATCGGAGGAGGCTTTCCGAAGATCGGTAGATGCGGCGGAAGAGCTGAAGTTGATCAAAAAGGAAGGGGAACAATATGAATTTGTGGGCAAAAAGGAGATGCTTTCCACAACAACAGCCTTCCGAAGAACAATAGCTCCGATTATTTTCTCAAATGAGAAATCGACCTTTTTCAAGCTGACGGAGTGGTACATAAAGAATGATGTCAAAATGCTTTCTTTAAACGATGCAAAGGATATAGCGGCTACAGCCTCAAAGGATGGCGTGGTGATGGGAGACCGGCACGATGTGCTTGGGTGGAGATTCTGGCTTAGGTTTCTGGGACACGGATATTTATACAATCGTACGGTGATTCCCAATATGAAGGTGCGGCTCGATGATGCCTTGCTTGAAATAGAAGAGAACACAAGAATGACAGCCGTACAGTTTGTATCCTGGTTAAAGAAAAATGTTCCTGAGGCGGCAGCAGCTTGTACCGGTTCCGAGCTTCCGCTGGCGGTGTCAAATGGACTTCGGACTCTGCATGAGGAGGGGAGAATTGAATTGATTTCCACCATGGATGCGGTGAAGGTTTCTCTTTATCCTATTAAAGGCGTGGAGCTGCAGGATTTATCTGAGATTGTCATAAAAGGAAGGGAGATGGAGGCATGAACTGGCTCGAATGTACGAATCGCATGGATCGATTCGTAATAAAAACAGATGGTACTGCTGTGGACATGGAGTATTTCATGGCTACCCATGTGCCCTTCCGCAAACTGGAATTCCTTGACTACGGAGATACAGAGGCCAATGCCACATATCTGAGCGAGGAGCAGATCTATGAGGAATACATTGTCAATAAAGCGGACAGGCATCAGATGCTGATTGTGCGTGGAACAAATGGTACAGGAAAGTCGCATTTGATTTGCTGGCTTCACAATCGTTTTGTGGGCGATCACGCGAATTACAATCCGGAAAGAGAGAAGGTCATCTTCCTTCGCAGATTAGGGAACACTGTGAAAGGAGCAGTGCGGCAGATACTGGATGAGGGAATTGTGCAGGACAAGGAGCTCCAGGAAAAATTCCAGCGCTTTACATCTGCAGAGCAGTCCCAGACAGAGGAGGAGATGAAGGCAACCATCTACAATGAATATGCAAGACGGGTTGCAACAGACAATTCCGGGAAAGTGTTTAGTCCCATCAACTGCAAGGATATTGCGGCTTTTTTGCATGACAAGAGAGTAGAAGAATACATGATGCGTTCCGGCGGGCCGGTGGATCGTTGCTATCAGATGATTACAGCCGGAGCGAAGACAATTGTAACGGATAACACGGATGCCATCTATACAAAGGATGATTTTGATTTTCCCAAGGAAGTCAACAGAAAGATCAAAAGAGAAGCTGCGGAGGAGGTTCGGGCCTTTTATCTGGATGATCTTAACGAGGATCACGAGGACGCGAAGAAAAAAACAAAGCTTGCTGATTATTTGAATGGGTTTACTTCGGGCGTTATCCAGAGTTGCGCTAATATTACAAGTGAGAGTGCCCGTGACCTTTTTGTGAATCTGCGGCGTTCACTGTATAAGGAAGGGAAAAAGCTTACCATATTCATAGAGGATTTCACCTCCTTCAGTATTGTGGAAAGCGAGCTGATCACAGCATTATCTGTAGAAAATGGCGGCAACTACAGCGATCTGTGCCGTGTCACATCCGTCATAGGAATCACAGACGGTTATTATGGCTCGTTCCGGGATAACTTTAAGGACAGAGTCACGAAACAGATCAGGGTAAATGCGCAATCCTTTGGCAGTGAAGACTTCCTTTTAGAAATGGCTGCCAGATATTTAAATGCCATATATAGTCCGGAAGCATCTGTGAAGACGTGGTTTCATGAGAATGCGATTAGCACCTCGCTGCCGAAGGTGGAATTTGTACCGGAATTTTCCTGGGATTCTGTGAAAATAGGGGAAACAGACTATACGCTTTACCCGTTCAATAAAAAGAGTCTGATTGCTTTATACGATGGCCTAAAGACAAAAACCCCTAGATATTTCCTGAACTATGTTATCCGGGAATTCTTCTTTGATTTTGCCAACGACATGGAATACAGGGACGATTGGAGATTCCCGGTTGTTTCCTCCTTTATTGATACAGATACCTTGCAGCCGCCATACGCAAATAGCGTGGAAAATACAGCTTATTCGGATGAGGATAAGCAAAGACTTAAGGTTTTATTCAGTGTCTGGGGAGATGGTACAACAGAAGCAACAAAGGAACAGATAGGTGGAATCAGTCGGCAGTTCCTGACAGAGATAGGTTTTGCAGATTTTAAGGGAATTGAGAGCGGCGGTGCAGAAGGGTCTGAAAGCAAGAATCCTCCACAGGGTGGGCAGCAGACGACAGGGCAGAACAAGCAGCCGATCCAGCCAAAGCTCACCAAAAAAGAACAGGACTTTAATCGAAGACAGAAGGATATCGAGTCCTGGTATGAGAAGAAGGAAACGCTTCAGTATGCTTCCGATTATAACAAGTGGGTTGGAGCCTTTGTTTTGCAGGGGATTGCATGGCAGGACGAGGGGTATCCTGCGAATTTTGTGACGGAGCGAAACAAAAACGGAAATTTTGTAGATATTGAGGATTCCAAGGTAGATACCAGCAGAGATCGTGCTGTTGTAGTGCTTGAGAGAACCTCGGAAGCTCGAACAGTCCTGATGGGACTGCTGCTCTTCGATTATTATAGGAACTGGGATTTTGACAATGCGCCATATTATCAGCTGTTTCTCATCAACTGGCTGGAGAAAAATAAGCAGTCATTTATAGACAATATTTTTGGAGATACAGTAGGAGCCGAAGAGCATCCTGTTATCACCTGGTGCCTTGCGACTGAGTACCTACAGAGGCTTTTGTACGGAGAAAAGTTGAATACATCCTCAGATGAAAAGCTGCTCATACATCTTCTTACGACACAGCCTAAGAAACCCTCCGGGGAACGGATTGATTCGGATTGGAACGATGTGATCAAATTCATGGAGAACAAATCCTCCAAGAAAACCACATTGAATAATTATCTAGTGTCCGGAAGCAACACCGTGATGGGGGTTGTCGGCGGGGGAAATACTTCCGGAGATGTACCGTTCTATCGAACAAGAGAGCTTATCAATGGTTTGGAACACTTAAATTCCAAGAACTGGGATATAAGCGATGAGCTTGCGACCTGTACCTCGCCGCAGTACGAAAGCGTGCGCAAATACCTTGCGGATATCTACAGCAGGATTCATACCGTGGTAAACAGTGAAAAGAAGCTGGTCAAGGCATCTTTAAAGGACTTTGAAAAGCTGGTAGGAAAACCCGTGACAGAAGATGAGTATGTGGAGATCGTGAATGAGATTCAGTCCTTCTTCGGTAATTGCGTTTCCGCCCATGAACATTACGCAACTGATCTGAAGAAGAAATTTGATGGGGAACCCGGCGAGCAGGCAAAGTCAGTGATCGGTGCTTATGAAGCCTTAAAGGAGAAGTTGAGTAGTGAGGATGAAATCGATTTGCTCTCCTTCTTTGCTGGAAGCCCTGTAGAGGCGATGACCGAGACAATAAAGAACCTTCAGTTGGTGGAAAAGCAGGCTGTCACACTAAAGGAGAAACACAGAACCATAGCAGGAGGCGGCGAGACAATCGATCCGCTTCTTATGCAGGCCGTATTGGAGAAGCTTGGAAGGCTTAGTGACAGAATATCGGAGATGGAGGTGGCGTTATGATTCTGCGAGAGTTAAAGGAAGCGAACAGTGCCATGATAGATTCCGTTAACGCAGCCCGGGATAAACAGGCTGTGGAGAATCTGAAGGTGCAGCTTAGCAGTCTGAGCAATATTACGACTCAGCTTGAACAACTGCTTTCTCTCATGGACGCGCTGAAGAACAAGGACTTTGTGGAAGCAATCATAACCGAGGAGTCGAAGCAGACCCTTCAGGATGCTGTGGATCAGTGTGGCAGCAAGGTAAATGATCGCAATCTGGAAGCCGGAACAGTAGCTGCCTTGAAGACAGCCGTCGATTTGTGCAGGAATCTGACGGAGACCAAGTGGAAGACCGCAGCGGAGGAAAGGAGCAGAGCCACCATAGAAGCTTTGACTTCTTTGAGAGTGCTGCTGACTGATAAGAAGACGGCAGATGATATTCTGGATTACCTGAACACGGCTGTAGTCACTATGCCGACCACGGAAAAGGCTTTGGATGCCTTTACCGCGAGGTTAAGCAACGGGAAGAAGATCATAGACGATTTGCATTTTACAACAGACAAGGAAATCGGAGCCTTTGTGGATAAGGTACGCGGCGGAAGAGCAACCATCGGTGATGTAACACCTAAGGTGTTAGATTGGCTGAAGGAGAACCGCTTGACAGACAAGATACGATTAAGCTTTCGCACCATGTGAGTCTCGCGATCGAGCAGGTAGGGATAGAAACTCGCCTGGAAAAGAAAGGGAGACCTCCGGCAACTCTGGGTGTCTCCCTTTCTTTTAAACATCGTAATAGCGACCGATCATATCATGGAGCGCACGATCTCTGCGAAGCCTGTAAAATCAATCTTCTTTGAGCCATTCCAGGATAGTCGTATCGCTTCAGCCCTTCGTTTTTCGTCAAGCCCCATGGCCTCCAGAACATAGCTTAAGGTGTGGGAAGAGGAGTTGCAGGCTGAACCATTGGAAAAGGAGTAATCATCTCCGAGGCACAAGAATGCAGCTTCAGCATCAAGCCCATCGATCGAGATATTGACAGTGGACGGTAGACAGTACGTGGGGTCACCGTTTATCACATAGGGAAGTCCCTCTATGGCCCGGAAGAAATCCTCTTTGATCGCAGTACACTTTCTTTCTGTTTCATCCAGATTCTTTTCGCAAAGTTCAGCAGCCTTTGCGAAGCCGGCGACCAGAGCGACCGGTGTCGTGCCGGGACGGAAGCCTCGCTCCTGATGTCCTCCGTACATAAGAGGCGTGATCGGCGGACGCTTGTAGAACTTGTCCCGCTTAAGAATCAGAGCACCGATTCCCTGCGGACCGCCGATCTTATGGGCGGTGATACTCATCATGTTGTAATCAAGCTTTCGAATCTCCCTGTTCAGCTTGCCAAAGGCCTGCGTCCCATCAACATGGAACAGGACATTATGCTCCTTCAAGGCTGCTCCGATCTCATCTACCGGCTGTTTGATTCCGGTTTCACTGTTCACATACATGACCGACACCAACACGGTATCATCACGCACGAGTGAAATCAGCTCATTGGAGTTTATTCTTCCGCTTTCATCAGGCTTTACATAGTCCACCTGAAACCCCTTCGATTCCAGATGCATTAATGGCTCCAGAATCGCCTTATGTTCTATGGCTGTGGTGATGATGTGGTATTTACCTGTTTTTTTTGCATAGTCTTCAATTCCGAGGATGCAGGTGTTATTACTCTCTGTGGAGCCTGCGGTGAAGATTACCTCTGACTGATCAACCCCTAAGATCGAGGCAATCGAAGAGCGGCAGTCGAGCACCAGCTTTCCGGCGTTGGTGCCATATATATGGGTTCTGCTGTCCGCATTGCCAGGAACATTCCTGTAGGCGTCAATCATCACATCAAGCACCTCTGGCAGGATCGGCGCAGAAGCATTGTAATCAAGATAAAGAGACATGGTATCACTCCTCCGTTGGCAGTGTATCAAGTAGATCGAAGATGCTTTTTAACACATCTCTTGAGCTGTAGTGGTTGATACCCCGACTTAAGTGAAGCCGGAAGTAGCGAAGCAGCGTGTCGGGATCGTCGCCCAGACCGTCATTTATACAGCGCACACGGATCAACTCTTCGTAGATTTCATGATATTCCCCGGAAAAGGTCAGCCAAGACATCTCCACATTGCTGTCAGATTGCGGATCCACCCCGGCAGGTATGGAGTCCTCACCCAAAGACCAGCAAAGCGCCCATCGACAGATGATATTCCAGTTCTGGATACCGGTCCTCGACTTGATGCGGATCAGCTTTTCCTTTTCCGGCAGAGAAAGCTTGAATTGCTTACAGATCATTTAAGGTCACCTCCAAAATAGCCGGGACGTATGCTGCTGCATTTTTCGGCTTCATTGTATTCCAGGGTATAGGTGGTATTTACGTAGTCCCGTACGGCCTCAAGATATTCTCCATTTATCTCCTCATCCGTGGAGAGCACAATCACCTGAGAGCTTGCATTGGGCAGGTATTTGTTGATAAAGTTACTCCGGTGTACGGAATCAAGTCTGGCCATCGGCGTATCGATGATGACCGGAAGCTTGTAGCCGGAGGAGAGGGCCAGTCCCCATAGGATGGAGATGGCAAACATTTGCTTTTCACCTGCGGAAAGCTGTTCCTTTAACAATATGCCGTCCTTGTAATCCCGCAGGGTAATGTCCAGCGTTTTCGGATCAATGGAGATAGATGTAATGATGCCCTCTTTTTGCGATAGGAATTCAAAGCATGACGTAATGTTCTTCTCAAGCTCCGTGACCTTCTGAGCCTGCAGCCGGGTGACGAATTCCTTCATGACTTCAATCGTCATGGTGGAATATTCGACCATTCTTGCATTGTCATCGCTCACATCCGCTTCGGAGGCGATCTTCATAAACACCTTGTTTTTCTCACGCTCTAACTGCTCTTTTTCATAATTGGCAGAGTGAATTTGATCCCCGCAGCGGGCAATCTCAGTTTCCAGCTGTGTCTTTTTCGCCTGCAGTTCCTTGATCTGATTTAAGAGTGCAGTTGTGTTGGCTTTTTCGGCTCCGCTGCTTAAGTGTACTTCAAGCTGATTAAGAGCAGTCAGAGTCCTTTCGTTTTCCGATACAATAAAGGCGGCCTTCTGCCTGGCTTCTGATTTGCCCTGGCTTAAGAAGCGTTCAAGGAGTGTCTGGGCCAGTGGTGTTATGATATTCGCAGAGTTTAAATCCGCTTCCGCCTCAAGCGTGGCGATCTGATCGTCAACAAGTTCCGTAAGCACTTCGTAGGAACCGGGATCATCTGGCCATTTGCTCTTAAAATCCGTCAGCAGGTCGGCGTACATCTTCTTGATGATAGGCAGAGAATATCGCTTCGCATAGGCTTCACCGTTTGACTTCACATGATTAAAGGCGTTTGCACAAAGCTCCCTGCACAGAAGCAATGGTGTAGCAGGACTGGACGCAAGAGTTAAGGCTTCTTCCTTAAGATGATCTTCTTTTTCCTTTAGTTCCTTTTGATCCTTAAGAATCTGTTCTCTGTTAAAGCCCAGGTTTCCACCTTCTTTCCAGAAGGTCTGTTCTGTCTGCTCAAGCTGAACATTAATTTTTTCAAGCTCCGGTATCATGGAGGCTTTCTTAGAATACAGACTTTTCAGATTTGTCTCGCAGACTTCCATGGAGCCGGACAGCTCTTCAGCCTGGGCTGAGAGCAAAGCAGAGGAAGACTTCTTGATTCCGGCTTCCTTCTCCTTGCGGATTTTTTCTATGTGCTGGCACAGGGATTCTATGGTCGTAACGCCCATGACTGACTTGATGGAACCCTTGATCTTGTCAAAGGCCTCATCATCTGCAATCTGGCTGATCTTTTCGTTGTCAAAGAAGAAGAACCTTGCAATGCCGAAGGGAATCAGCTCCTCCACATAGTATTCCCAGTTCTTTGAGAGGTAGGTATCCTCAATTCCATTCTTATCTACAGTCAGGGTACTATCAATCCCTTTCCCGCTTTTCTGCCAGGAACGCGTGATCGTAATCACGGAATCTTCTTCATCGTCCAAATTTATCGTAAGCTTTACATAGGTGTGACCATCCTCTGCAGATTTGTTGATCCGGTCGGAGAGAAGTTTATTGTAGGCAGTTCTTTTGCCGACCACAAATTCTATGGACTTCCGGCCGTACAGGTTAATGAAGACAGCATCGAGAATGGTTGTCTTGCCTCGCCCGTTTAAGCCACCCACCAGAGTGATGTTTCTTTCTCCCTGTTGATTACGAAGATTCATAATGTGGT
The DNA here is from genome assembly GCA_900318855.1 of uncultured Prevotella sp. Classification (GTDB taxonomy): domain Bacteria; phylum Bacteroidota; class Bacteroidia; order Bacteroidales; family Bacteroidaceae; genus Prevotella. The sequence goes on along the minus strand of ONMG01000004.1, from coordinate 1,555 downwards.
GTCCGCGGTAAATACCGAAATTATAAAGTTCTATGCTTGAAAAATACATTTAACAATCCTCCTCTTCATATGTACTCGGAGAAGTATTGATCGGCTCATCGGTATCGGGTTCGTCTCCCTCATCGCGTTCCTCATTTTCATCCGCTTCATTCTCTGCCAGACCACGCCGCGCTCTGCGCTCACGCATCATATCCTCGGCATCCTCTTCATTCTTAAAGTAGGATTGCTTGAGTTTTTCCTCCAGATTCTTCACCACATTCCGTGTGGAGCTGATGGCAGAATTGCGGGCTTCAATATCAAGAAGAGAGCTTTCAAGTTCTAACATCAGTTCATGATCCGGATACAAGTCCTTGCACACCTCGGTCAGCAAATCCCATTCCGGCTTTCTGTAATATTTGTTCTTTACAATGCTGTGATCCTCAAAATCCTTTCCCATGACCTCCTTGTAGATAAGCGGGAGAGAATCGTCAAATTCATGCTTTTCGTTCAGCCATATTTTTCGGATAAACCGCAGCTCTTCCATGGTGATAAGCTCAGAGTTCCTCACTTCCTCCGGACCGGTTTCCTGAATAAACACCTGAAGCTTCAGGAGACGGGTGAGAAAGTCCTCTCTCACAGCCTTTGTGTAGGGTCCGTGTACCAAACGGTTTCTGTGCCAGGTCAGGTTTCCCCGCATCCTGCGGAAATCCCGCCGGGAGCGGTCGAGCTCGTTCTGACTCATGTCGCTGTTCTGGTTATAAGCCGCAATATAGTTTCTGAAGTCAAGGAGCGGAAGCATCCAGGCTTTTTCTTCATCATTCTGGATCATGGCCGCCAGCGATTTGTCCTCTGTCACCATGGTACACACCCAGCAGCCCATGCGGCTGCCACCGCAGGACGGTGTGCCGCTCTCTACCACAAGCGGGCATTCATTGTCCGAGGATGCGCCGCGGTACATGGCAAGCAGATCCTTATTGGAGTGTCCCCAGGGATTCGGGTGCTGCATCAGAAACTGCCATACCATGGAATCCGCCCAGTTCTCAATGGGCGTGAACACGTAGGTGTTCGGGTAGGAGCCGTTGGGACTTAAGTTTTCTCTGTATCGTTTCTTTTCATAGCCCTCCAGGACACGGCGTCTGGTTGCGCTTTCCGCTTTGCGGGAGCCGAGTACCAGTATGGCCTCGCTTTCTGCAGCCAGTATGTTCTTTATGAATTGATTTGATGCATCGATTTTTAGACGGTCTGTGCACCAGCGGAAGTTGACGCGAGGACAGGGATAACCGCGTCCAATCAAATTCACCCAGAAGGTGTTCTGAATCTGAGGAGTCAGCCGATGAGGCACAATGGGCAGCACCTCGTCCTTTGCCGCCTGTTCCATCTTTTTCAGGGACTGACTTGCCCAGAGTGCGACAACCGGAGATTCTACTAATGTATCGGTACTGATCACATGTACGGTTTTCTTTCGTTCCTCGACAGGGAGTCCCTGTAGAGCCATCCACACAAGCTGTACAACCGCTGATGAATCTTTGCCTCCGCTGTATCCGCATATCCAGGGAATACTATCCTCTTTATAGAG